>JAQVRW010000058.1 GCA_028700875.1 Candidatus Zixiibacteriota bacterium
TATGGCTTGATTCGCACGGTGGGTGATGGTTTAATTGCAGCCGATCTTCTCGCTGTCCGATTGGAAGGGATACGGAAATCCGCGCGCGGAGATCACCCAACACGAATGACGGTGATCGTGGTCGAACAGACGTCGTTTGAGGAGATGTTGCATGAATAAGCAGGTGCGTCTGGCCGTGTTCATTTCCGGTTCCGGGACCAATCTGCAGAGCATTATCGACCGGTGTGCGGACGGGACTATTCCGGCCGAGGTGGCGCTGGTGGTGTCCAGCGATCCCGAGGCATACGGCCTGGTTCGCGCCGAAAAAGTGGGCATCGAGGGGGCGGTCTATCGCCGCAAGGATTTTCCCGATGGCCGGGCCGCCGATGATTACCTGCTTGACCTCCTGGACCGTCATCAAATCGACATCATCGCCTTGGCGGGGTATCTCAAGATGGTTGCCCCGGCGATTATCTCCCGCTATCGCGGTCGGGTGGTCAACATCCATCCCGGTATTTTGCCCAAGTACGGCGGCAAGGGGATGTACGGGCATTTCGTCCATGAGGCGGTGGTGAAGGCCAAAGAAAAGGAGACCGGGGTAACGATCCATATTGTCGATGAAATCTACGATCATGGAACTGTCCTGGCGTGCGAGAAAGTACCGGTTTTCCCGGAGGACACGCCCGATGAACTGGCCCAGCGGGTACTGAAAGTCGAACATGCGCTGTATCCCCGAGTGCTGAAAGAATTGTCGGAAGAAATTGCAAAGGAAAAGACGTCATGAAGGAAGTCCTGACTACTCAGGTAAAGGAATATCCTCTCTTCTCGCGGGGGAAGGTCCGCGATGTCTATGATCTGGGAGACCGGTTGCTGATCGTCGCGACCGACCGCCTGTCGGCGTTCGACGTGGTTCTGCCGAACGGGATTCCGGGCAGGGGCGTCATGCTGACGGCAGTGTCGGTGTTCTGGTTCAACTTCCTGAAAGATATCGTGCCCAGCCACCTGATTGCGGCCGACATCGATCAATTCCCGGCAGACCTTCACAAGTATCGCGATGATTTGGAAGGGCGGTCGATGATCGTCCATAAGGCGAAACGGGTCGATGTCGAATGTATCGTGCGAGGGTATATCTCCGGGTCATTGTGGAAAGAATACAAGACCGCGGTCGCGGCTGGGACCTCGGTCGTGCACGGCATGACCTTCCCGTCCGATCTCAAAGAATCGGATCGCCTGCCGGAGCCGATCTTCACTCCCTCGACCAAGGCCGAAAGCGGCCATGACGAAAACATCTCGTTCGACCGGATGGTCGCCCTGGTAGGGGAAGAGACCGCTCGCCTGTGCCGCGATACGACGCTGGCCATTTACGCGAAAGCTTCCGACTACGCTCTGAACCGGGGAATAATCATCGCCGATACCAAATTTGAATTCGGGTATGTCGAAGGCCGGTTCACGCTTATCGATGAGGCGCTGTCGCCCGATTCGTCGCGGTTCTGGCCGGTCGATTCGTATCGGCAGGGACAATCCCAGCCGTCATTTGACAAACAGATCATTCGCGATTATCTTGAGACCCTCGATTGGGACAAAACGTATCCGGCGCCGGTTTTGCCCAAGGATGTGGTGCAGAAGGCTTCCGAGAAGTACCAGGAAGTCGTGGCGCGGTTGACCCGCTAACGTAAGGACGACACGATGCAGGATTTGGCAAAGATTCGACGGGCCTTGGTTTCCGTTTCCGATAAAACCGGTTTGGCGGAATTGGGGCGCCGTCTGGAGGCGATGGGGGTGGAGATCATTTCCACGGGGGGAACGTTGACCGCGTTGAAAAAATCGGGCGTGCATGTTATTTCGGTGTCCACGTTCACCGGCGCGCCGGAGATTCTGGATGGCCGCGTGAAGACGCTACATCCCAAGGTGTATGCCGGAATCTTATTCAAGCGGGAAGATCCGGAACATCAGGCCGAGATGGCCCAACAGGAATACAAGCCCATCGACTTGGTTGTAGTCAGTCTGTATCCGTTCGAGCAGACCTTGGCCAATCCCAATTCGACTCATGAAGACAAGATCGAGAATATCGATATCGGCGGGCCGACCATGATCCGCGCGGCGGCCAAGAATTATGATTCCGTGGCGGTTGTTACCGACACGGCCGACTACGGTGTCATCCTCGACGAGATGGAAAAGAATGACGGTCAGATATCGGCGGCCACGCGGCATCGGCTGGCGGGGAAGGCGTTCGCCCTGACCACCCGCTATGACAGCCTGATCGGTTCATATTTTGCCGGGACAACCGGCGAAAAACCGGAGGCAGCGGTCGCGGATGAAGTTCGTCTCGATTTCTCGAAAGTACAGGATTTGCGCTATGGCGAAAACCCGCATCAGTCAGCGGGGTTTTATCGCCTGAAAAATTTCCGCGGGGTGACGCTGGCCGATGCCCGCCAGCATGCCGGGAAGGAACTCTCGTATAACAACATCGCCGACATCGACGCCACTCTGGAAATGCTCCTGGAATACCAGGAACCGTTCGCCGTCGTCCTCAAGCATGCCAATCCCTGCGGGGCGGCGTCGGCCGCGACCATAGCCGAGGCGTATCGTCTGGCCTATGAGACCGACCCGCTGTCGGCCTATGGCTCGATCATCGGTTTGAACCGGGTGGTCGATATGGATGCGGCGTTATTGCTTCATGAGACGCCGTTCGTGGAATGTATTCTGGCTCCCGGATACACGGCCGATGCGCTGGCCCTGATGGAGAAGAAGAAAACACGACGGCTGCTGTCGTTGCCGTCGATGCTCGAAAAGTTGCCGCCGCTGGAGCGGGTCTTCAAGTATATCCGGGGCGGAGTCCTGGTCCAGTCGCCGGACAATATTGATCTCGATCGCAATGCGATCACCGTTCCGACCAAACGGAAACCGACCGAAGCGGAGATGGAATCGCTGATTTTCGGATTCAAGTTGGTCAAGTATGTCAAATCGAATGCGGTCCTGATCTGCCAGGGGAAAGCGGCGGTCGGGATCGGCATGGGACAAACCTCGCGGGTCGATTCATCGTTTTTGGCGGTGAAACGGGCCGGAGACCGGGCCAAGGGAGGCACCTGCGCGTCGGACGCGTTCTTCCCCATGCCCGATGGGATGGAAGTGGTGGCTGAAAAAGGAGTTACCGCCTTCATTCAACCTGGTGGTTCCAAGGGAGACCCAGACGTGATCGCGGCAGCGGATCGTATGGGAGTGGCCATGGTCTTCACCGGCATCCGGCATTTTCGGCACTAGGAAACAATTGTGCTTGCTTGACCGTTTAACCTTGTATAAATTGCAGTTGGCGTAATCGAAAGGTGCGTGTGCAGGATAGAATACTGGAAATTGTCGTTTATCTGATGAACCAGTTGAATGACCATCAGGGGAATCTGGTCAGTATCGACGAAATGTCGGCTGATCTGCGATCCATGGGGTTTACCGACAACGAGATATCGTCGGCTTACTCTTGGTTGCTCAAGCACTTCGAGGATTACCCCGACAGTTTTGCCATCAAGGGGAAGGATATCGGCAAACGGTCCATCCGGGTGCTGTCGGATGCCGAACGGAAAATAATCTCTCCGGGCGCGTACGGGTACCTGTTGCAGCTGCGGCACCTGGGGCTTTTGACGGCCGAACAACTGGAGATGGTCCTGGATCGTTGCATGCTTTTTGGCGCCGGTTTAGTGGACGTGGACGAGATGAAGGTCCTCGCCTCCACGGCGTTGTTTGATCTGGGGACTCCCGAAATGCCGTTGGCTGTCTGGATCGGCGACCCGGAAAGTGAACCGATAAACTGAATCGGTCGCTTTCGATGACCCTTACCAATCGAAAAATCATTCTCGGCGTTACCGGCGGCATTGCCGCCTATAAATCGGCCTATCTGGCCCGCCTGCTGGTCAAAGCCGGGGCCGAGGTCCAGGTCATCATGACCGAGGCCGGGACCAAGTTTATCACCCCGCTTACCTTCGAATCGTTGACCGGCCGCGAAGTGGCCGTGGAGATGTTTCCCGCCGGCCGCTATATTGCCACGCATCATATCGTTTTCGCCGAATGGCCCGACCTGATCGTGGTCGCCCCGGCCACGGCCGATTTTATCGCCCAGGTGGCTCATGGCCATTGCGCGTCGCTATTGGCGACCGTCCTCTGCGCCACACATAGAAAAGTCGTCCTGGCCCCGGCCATGAACGAGGGAATGTGGGCCAACCCGATAGTCCAGAAGAATGTCGCGGCTTTGAAGGAGCATGAGTATATATTCGCCGGGGTAGGCGTCGGCGAGATGGCCTGCCGCAGCTACGGCGCCGGACGGATGGCCGAACCGCAGGAGATATTCGATCTCATCGAGCAAACCCTGCAGTCTTCGGGGCCGTTATCCGGCAAGAAAGTCATCGTCACTGCCGGACCCTGCCGGGAGGCAATCGACCCGGTACGGTTTATCTCCAATCGTTCATCGGGGAAGATGGGCTTTGCCCTGGCGCGTGAGGCCGAACGTCTTGGCGCGGCAGTCACGCTCATATCCGGCCCGGTGTCGTTGCCCGACCCGGACGGCATGCAGGTCGTCAGAGTTGAAACCACCGACCAGATGGCCCAGGCCGTGATGGCCGAACTCCCTCAGGCGGACTATCTTATCATGGCGGCGGCGCCGGCCGATCATCGCCCGATGACGGCGGCGGCGCAGAAAATGAAAAAGGGGACGGAGGCGATCCGGTTGGAATTGACCCCGACCATCGATATCCTGAAGCAGGTGTCGACCACGCGGGACGAGGGGCGGGTCGACGTGGGCTTTTCTCTCGAAACCGAGAATGATCTCGAAAATTCGCGAAAGAAGTTGATTGAGAAGCGTCTGGACTATATTGTAGTGAATAACGCTCTGGAACCGGGGGCCGGATTCGACGTGGACACCAACCGGGTGACGATACTCTCTCGGAATGGGAAGACCACGCGGTTGGAACCGGCTGCCAAGGATATCGTGGCGCACGGAATTTGGGAGCATCTCTTGAGGCATGGGGCATAACGACGAACTGAAAGAGCTATATGATTTGGCGCGGCGGGCGATGGAATGTCAGGCCGATCTGGGTCATCGGGAAATCATTTTTGAGGCGGGGATGAAAAAGCAAAAACCGATTGACCCATCGCCGAAGATTCCGGCGGCGACGGCGACGACTCTGCTCGAAGAAGCCGCATCGGTTGTGGAAATAGCGCAGTTCGCCGGCCTTGAAGAGCATCGCGCCGCCATCTGCGACTGTCACAAATGCCCGCTCGGAGACACGCGCACGAAATTCGTGTATGGCGTCGGCAACCCCCAGGCGAAAATCATGTTCATCGGTGAAGCCCCGGGACGCGACGAAGACCTTCAGGGGGAGCCGTTCGTGGGGCGGGCCGGGAAACTTCTGGACAAGATTCTGGTGGCGATCGGGTTTGCCCGTCAGGACGTCTATATCGCCAACATCCTCAAGTGCCGTCCGCCGAACAACCGCGATCCCCAGCCGGATGAGATGCATCTGTGCATTCCTTACCTGAAAGAGCAGATCCGGCTGATTCATCCACAGATGATTTGCGCCCTGGGACGGATCGCGTCGCATGGGCTGCTGGAAACGACCACTCCGTTGGGACGGTTGCGCAAGGTATGGCATCGCTTCGAGGACACGCCGCTTCTGGTCACGTATCACCCGGCGGCGCTGTTGCGCTTTCCGGAATACAAACGAGACACCTGGGAAGATATGCAGTTGTTGAAGGCGGAGTACGACCGCATCAACGCGATCTGAGGGGAGAAGACAGATGGAACGCATTCCGCCCCATTCGCAGGATGCCGAACAGGCGCTTCTGGGGGCGATGCTTATAGATGAAAGCGCGGTCGCGCGGGCGGTCGAAATATTGCGGCAGGAACGCCGTTTCTATTCGGCCGCGCACCGCAAGATTTTTGCGGCCATTACCGGCCTCTATGAACGGTCGCAACCGGCCGACATCACGACCGTCGCCGAGGAATTGGAGCGATTGGGCGAGTTGGCGGACTGCGGCGGTCGAGCCTACCTGGCCGGCCTGGCTTCCGGCGTCGCCACCGCCGCCAATGCCGAATACTATGCCCGTATCATCCTGGAAAAATCCACCCTGCGGGACCTCATCGAGGCCTCATCCGACATCGTCAACCAGGCGTACCGTCAGGAGAAGGAAGTGGATGATCTCCTCGACGAGGCCGAACAGAAAGTATTCGATATTTCCGAGGGACAGTTGCGGTCGGATTTCTCCCGCGTCGCCGATCTGCTCCCGCATACGTTCGAATCGATAGAAAGCTATGTCGAAACCAAAGGCGGGTTGATCGGCTATTCGACCGGGTATACCGATCTTGACGGATATACTGCTGGGCTACACCGGGGAGACCTGATTATCATCGCCGGGCGGCCCTCGATGGGAAAATCCGCGCTGGTGCTGAATATCGCCGAGAACTTGTCGCTGTCGGCGAACAAGGCGGCGGCCGTTTTTTCGCTGGAAATGTCCAAGGAACAATTGGCCCTGCGCATGTTGTGCGGCCGGGCCAAGGTGTCATCGCATCGCCTGCGGACAGGCCGGATGTCCGAGTCGGACTGGCCCAAGCTGTCCAACGCCGCCGGGCCGCTGGAAAAAGCGTTGATCTATATCGATGATACTCCCTCGATGACGGTTCTGGAAATGCGGGCCAAGGCTCGGCGGCTGGCGTCGCAGCAGGATTTGGGACTGGTTGTGGTCGATTATATCCAGATGATGACGGGCAGTCGGCACGCCGAAAACCGGCAGCAGGAAATTTCGCAGATCTCGCGGGGTCTCAAGGCGCTGGCCAAGGAATTGGGCGTCCCCGTCATCGGTTGCAGCCAGCTTTCCCGTATGGTGGAGACGCGCGGCGGCGACCGGCGGCCACAGCTGTCCGATCTGCGCGAGTCCGGCGCCATCGAGCAGGACGCCGACGTCGTCATGTTCGTATATCGGCCGGAATATTATCTTTCCGGACTTGATGCGGAAGATCCCAAGTTGCTCGAAGTCAAAGGACGCGCCGAAATAATCATCGCCAAACAGCGTAACGGCCCGACCGGGACGGTCACGCTGTCGTTCCTGAAAGATTTCGCCCGGTTCGAAAACCTGGCGGCAGGCTATGGAGTTCCTTCGGAGGCATCGGTTCCGTTTTAGATATGGATATCATTGCAGGCAGGTACAGTCCGGCGTCACTTCTCGGCCGTCTTGGCCGACTGACAATCATGTTGGGGCGGACTGTCGCCGCTCTGCGGCATCTGTTTTCATCCCTTCATCTCATCCTGGCCCAGATGTACTTCACGGGGGTCAAGTCGATCTGGCTGGTGATGGTCACTTCGGTGTTCACCGGCGGTGTCTCGGCCTGGCAAGCGGGGTACCAGTTTAAAAGTTACGTTCCCATGCGGTATCTGGGCGGCGCCGTCGGCAAGGCGGTTCTGATCGAACTGGCCCCAGTGCTGACCGCGCTGGTGATGGCCGGAAGAGTCGGCGCCGGAATCGCCGCGGAACTGGGGACGATGAAGGTCACCGAGCAGATCGACGCCATGGAATCGATGGCCGTCGATCCCATCCGCTACCTGGTCATGCCTCGTTTCGTGGCTGGCATTATCATGCTGACCGTGTTGACCATCCTGGCCGATTTCATCGCCATCCTTGGGGCCATGGGCGTGGCCGTGGGGTTTATGGAGATGCCGAGCGAAACCTTCATGAACGGGTTTCGGCAGTTATTCCTGATGCGCGATTTTCTGGCCGGGCTCATAAAGGCGGCCGGGTTCGGCGCCATCATCGCCTTCATGGGCTGCTATTTCGGGTTCGCGGCCGAAGGTGGGGCCGAAGGAGTCGGTCGTTCGACCACCCATGCGGTGGTCAGTGCCGCCGTGCTGATCCTGGTGGCCGATTACGTCTTGGCGACGTTGCTGTTTCAAATATGTTCACGATCGAGAAACTACATAAGGGGTTCGGGCCGCTGACGGTGCTCGATGGTCTCGACCTGGAGGTCAAGACCGGCCAGTCGGTGGTCATCATCGGCCAGTCGGGTTGCGGCAAGTCGGTGCTGCTGAAACATTGTGCGGTTCTCATGCGCCCCGATTCGGGCAAGATCATCGTGGACGGCCAAAGCCTCTTCGAATTGCCGCGTCGCGACCTGATGGCCTATCGCCAACGCGTGGGCGTGTTATTTCAGTTCGGCGCGCTGTTCGATTCCATGACGGTGGCGGAAAACGTCGGTTTTTCCCTCAAGGAGAGCCTGCGGGTGAAACCGGCCCGGATCAAGGAAGTGGTGGAGGAAAAATTGGCGCTGGTGGGGTTGTCTGAAATCGGAGACAAAATGCCGGCGGAAATTTCCGGGGGGATGAAAAAGCGGGTGGCTCTGGCTCGCGCCATCGCCGCCGAACCGGACATTCTTCTTTATGATGAACCGACCACCGGATTGGATCCGATTACCGCCATGGTCATCAACGAACTCATCGTGGATGTCAACAAGAAGCTGGGCGTCACCTCCATCGCGGTCACCCATGACCTGGCCTCGGCCTTCAAGATCGCCGACCGGATCGTCATGCTCTATCAGGGGAAAATCGTGTACGACGGTTCCCCGGACGAGACCCGGGTCACCACCGATCCGATTGTCCACCAGTTTATCAACGGTCTGTCGGCCGGGCCGATTGCAGTGCGCTGATGAAGACCGCCCCCAAAAAGAAAACCGCTTTTTTCCGCACCAATTGCGGCAGTCAGCATCCCCGCTGGCAGGGTCAATGCCGCGAATGCGGCGCCTGGAACACGTTGCATGAGGAAGCCGTCGTCGCCCCCTCGCCCGCGCGGCGACATCAAACCCGAACGGTCGAAGCGCGGCGCATTCCCGAAATTTCAGTCGAAAACTGTCGCCGCATCTCCTCCGGGATGGAAGAATTCGACCGCGTGCTGGGAGGCGGCGCCGTGCCCGGTTCGGCCCTGCTAGTCGGTGGGGAACCGGGAATCGGCAAGTCGTCGCTTCTGCTTCAGGTGGCCGATGTTTACGGCCGCCGGGGGTATCGCAGTCTGTATCTCTCCGGCGAGGAATCGATGGAGCAGATCAAGGCTCGCGCCGACCGTTTCGGCATCGCCGGAGACGCGGTCAGCGTGGCGAACATCACCGATCTTGATGAAATTGTAACCCTGGCCCAGGATGATTTCCAGTTTATCATCATCGACTCCATTCAGACGGTCGCCTCGGCCGCCTTTGATTCCCCGCCCGGAACGGTCGGCCAGGTGCGGGAATCATCGTCGCGCCTGATCGAACTGGTCAAGCAGACCGGGCGCATCCTGTTTCTGGTCGGGCATATCACCAAGGATGGTTTGGTCGCCGGGCCCAAGGTGCTCGAACATATGGTGGACACCGTTCTTTATTTCGAGGGGGATAGGTACCATCTGTTCCGTATCCTGCGTTCGCAGAAAAACCGTTTCGGCCCGACCGGCGAGATCGGCGTCTTCGAGATGACCGGCGGCGGGTTAATCGAGATAAAAAACCCTTCGCAGATATTCATGACCTCAACCGGATCGGAGCCATCGCCTGGACGGGTGATATCGGCGGCCTCGGAAGGAAGCCGATCGTTTTTGGTGGAAGTGGAAGCATTGGTCACGACCTCGCCGTATGGCACCCCGCAACGGGTGGCCTCCGGCATCGACGGCAAACGGCTGGCGATTATCAGCGCCGTGCTGGAAAAGAGGGGGGGAGTCATGCTGGGCGGAAACGACATCTTCGTCAACATAGCCGGGGGAATCCAGCTCGATGACACCGCTCTGGACCTGGCGTTTCTAACCGCCGCCGCGTCATCGAAGCTGAATATCGCCGTGGACGGCGGCATGATGGTTGTTGGCGAAGTCGGGTTGTCCGGCGACATCCGCGGGGTTGCGCAGATCGACCGTCGACTGGCCGAGGCGGCCAAGCTGGGATTGAAACGGGCGATGATCCCCAAGACCAACGCCTCCGGGCTGACCGTTCCGTCTGGAATAGAGATCATCCCGGTATCCACGGTCAATCAAGCCTTGCAGGTCATCCGCTAATCGGTATTCAAATCATTCGGCAGAGGAATTGAATTGCGCTATCCCGACGGTTTCAAGTTCGAATTGCTGCACACCGACGGCGCCGCGCGACTGGGACGGCTGACGACGCCGCATGGCATCGTTGACACCCCATTTTTCATGCCGGTCGGCACCCAGGGTGTGGTCAAGACTCTCACCGGCGATGATCTCGAAGCGATGGGGGCGCAAATATTTTTGATCAACACCTATCACCTGTACCTTCGCCCTGGCGTGGATGTCATCGAACGGATGGGACGGATTCATAAATTCGCCGCCTGGCCGAAGGCGCTTCTGTCCGATTCCGGGGGATATCAAGTATTTTCCCATCACGGCAAGACGAAGATCACCGATGACGGCGTGCGATTCCAGTCCCATATCGACGGTTCCTACCATGATTTCACGCCGGAGAAGGTGATCGAAATCCAACGACGGTTGGGGCCGGATATCATCATGTCCTTCGATGAATGCGTGCCATACCCGGCGACGCGCGACGATGCCCTGCAGGGCGTGGAACAAACCACTCGCTGGGCCGCGCGCGGTGTGGAGACGTTCGAGCGGCTGGATGGCGACGGCAGGTTCCCGTCACAGTTGCTTCATGGCATCGTGCAGGGATCGGTCTATGATGATCTGCGGCGAAAGTCGGCCGAAGACCTGTTGGCAATGGATTTCCCCGGGTACTCCATCGGCGGATTATCGGTCGGGGAGCCGAAAGAGGAGATGGGCCGCATGCTGGATGTCACCCTGCCACTGCTTCCGACCGACCGGCAGCGATATCTGATGGGGGTCGGATATCCGGAGGACATCCTGATGGCGGTGGAAAAGGGGATCGACATGTTCGATTGCGTCCTGCCCACCCGTAACGCCCGCACCGGGCTGGTGTTCACTTCGTTCGGCCAGTACAATTTCCGCAACGCCACGGCCGCCGATGATGACCGTCCGTTGGACCCGGACTGTTCTTGTCCTGTTTGCCGACGGTATAGTCGGGGATATATTCGTCATTTATACGGCGTCAATGAAATCACGGCGCATCGCATGGCCACCTATCATTCGGTTCATTTCTTCATCAAGCTGATGGAAGGGATCCGGCGGGCAATTGCCGACAATCGTTTCGCCGCCTTCAAGCGGGATTTCCTGGCTCGCTACTCGGTTTCCCGGCCCGAATCACTTGATTGACGTTTCCGGCTTGTCTGGCGGCGTTGTCCTGCAACGGGTACTTATTCGCCACCATTAACTTACCGCCGTGACGGAGATGGCCGTCTAAGGCCAAAAATGTTACCGGAAATACCCCAAAGCGTTTGACATTCAGGGGATTTGGGATGTATATTAGTCGTCCTGGCCGGAACTGGTGAAATATTTCACATACGACCGGACGACAAAACGACCAAACATATTATTCGATATACGGTTAGGGAGTTAGGATGAGAGGGCCCAAGGCATATAAGAACTTCATCAACGGTGAGTGGGTCAAATCACGGACGAATAAAACGTTCGAAGATATTAATCCGGCCAACACGGATGATGTCGT
>JAQVRW010000429.1 GCA_028700875.1 Candidatus Zixiibacteriota bacterium
GCCGTAATGCTCGGCGAACCGTTTTATCCAGTTTTCGGTATCCTCCTGGGAAACTTCAATTTTTTCCAGTTCTCCCAGACGATGATAGAGGAAATACCAGCGCAGGGAGGCGATTCCCATCGGCCGGTACCGTTGCCGGATCACATCTTCCTCCATCGGGACCTTGTCTTTCTTGTGGTCTTCGATGACGTCGTTCAGGTATTTCTGCACCAAAACTTCGGGCACGTCGAACGCATTCTGGCCGACTACCTGGTCGATTATCAACCGCTTGTTCCCCCGCGCCACCTCCGACTTCCGTTCCGCTTCCAGTTGCTCGCGGATTTTTAGCTTCAATGCCAAAAGCGTCGTTTCCTTCTCCACCATGGCGGCGAAATCGTCATTGAGTTCCGGCAGAATCCGTTCCTTGACCTCCCGGACGGTGATCGTATAGACGATTTTCTTGCCGGCGAATTTGGGGTTGGGATAATCCGCCGGGTAGACGATTTCCACCTGGCGGTTGTCGTCCCGCTTGGCTCCGGTCAGCTTGTCGCGGAATTCCTTATCGGTGGAGGGATGTCCCAGGTCGATTTCCTGGTTGGTGATCGGTTTGCGATCATCCTCTTCCACGTCCCCCTCGGCGATCTCCAGGTCGCAGACGAGGATATCCTCGGCCCCGGCGGGACGGTCTACCGTCCGGATATCCGAATGACGGCGGCGAAGCTCTTGCAGGACCCCGTCGACCTCCTTGTCGTCGACCTTGATCTCCGGCCGGTAAATCCAGAGGTTCTCGCAGGCGATAGAATCCACCTGCGGCATGATCTCGATGCCCAGGGTGAATCGGAATGGTTTGCCTTCATCCACGTCCACGGTCTGCAACATCGGGGGGCCAACCGGGTCGAGGTTGTTTTCCTTGACCGCCTGGTTGTAATATTCCTTGACCAGCTGGTCCACCAGTTCGGCCGTCACCTCGTCTTTGAACCGAGTGCGGATGACGCTTACCGGGGCCTTGCCCGGACGGAAGCCGGCGATCTTGGCGTTGCGACGGTACTCGTCATAGATGTTTTGATAGGTCTTGTCGACGACGTCGGCCGGAACTTCGATGGTCAGTTCCCGCTTCAGTCCTTCTTTGGCCACGATTTCAACGTTCAATATTCCTCCTGGGCAATGGTGCGAAAGGGGGGATTTGAACCCCCACCCTGTAAAGGACTGGATCCTAAGTCCAGCGCGTCTGCCAATTCCGCCACTTTCGCGACCGCATCAGGCCGCAAAATATACGCCCCGCTATCGGAGGTCAAGCTAGTAAATCAGAGGGCAAACGCCTTTGACGGCGTCGGAAACGGCCGTTTCCCCCCTGAAAAACCCGGCGGACACGGCGAAAAGGGGGGGGCGGTCAGGGGGGGAAAGCGATTCGGCCGGGGGGAAACGGTCTCGTACCCCCTTATCCGGTCGGATGTTGGTTATGAAAATTTGTTTCGATTTTGTATTTTTTTATTGCGTAACATTTTAAAAACAGGGTATTCTTGTCTTGAAAAGACCGGTTTTCCCCCGGTAGAACGGCTCAGTGAAAGCAGGATAGAAAGCCAAATTCCTTAGTAAACATATCCACTTAATCGAAGGAGTGAGTCGCATGGTAATGAAGAAGAAACCGGCCAAGAAAGCTGCGAAGAAACCGGCGGCGAAGAAGAAAGCCGTCAAGAAAGCAGTCAAGAAAGTGGCCCCCAAGAAGAAAGTCGCCAAGAAGCCGGCCAAGAAGGTCGCCAAGAAGAAACCGGCGAAAAAGAAAGCGGTAAAGAAAGCCGCCCCGAAAAAACCGAAAGCGAAAAGGAAACCGAATCCCGCTTTCATGCGTCCCATGATGCCGTCACCGGCATTGGCCATGATCGTTGGCGAAAAGCCGCTTCCCCGGACTGAAGTTACCAAGCGCGTCTGGGAGTACATCAAGAAGAACCGGCTTCAGGACCCCGTCAATCGGCGGGACATCAATGCCGATGAGAACCTGAAGAAGGTGTTCGGCGGCAAGTCCAAGGTCAACATGTTCGAGATGACCAAGTTGATCGGCGGACATCTCAAGTAAGTCTCTTTTCTTAGCGACACCTGGGATAGTAAAGCCCGGGCGGTGTTCATGGATTGACGCCACTCGGGTTTTTTTATGCCCGTTATCCGCGCTCGTTTTAATCCCGTTCATTCCCGACAATCAAATCCCCGCGAAGCGCCATGGGAATTCTCCGGCATCGATCGATAACCTTTTTTCCTAATGCGATCTGCGGGGCGCTTTTTGAATACCCTGGCTTGCCTGGACTTTCGTCAACGTTACCGCATAGCCATACCCGCCCAAACGTCTATATGCGTCTCTGAGCGTTAAACGGCTGAAAAACGGCAGGTTCAACTCCTTCTTCGATTGACTTATGATCACGAAGGCGATTTCATATTTTCTTGCATCCAGGCGCTTTCCGGGACGTGTCAGCCTGTGGGAAGGCGGGAGCTTTCTATTAAGAGCGATTCGAAACTCCCTATCGAAAAACAGCAACTCAGCCGAATTCGCTCCCTGCATAAAGAGATGACTTAACGCATTCGCACCCGCATACCGCTTAATATGCAAGGCTATCCGCTTTTTCGAATAGGCATCGCAAAATTCGATGCTGCTTGAACCGCCGCCGTATTGAATTTGCCGGGTATGCATGAGCGCGAGTTCGCCTTTTGACCTCCGGCAAATACGTTTATTGTACGCGTCTTCGTTTTCGTCTTTATATGCGGGCAAGACGATACTCGTCGCCTTTATCCTGCTTATATCCGAATCTACCAATTTGACGAATGACTGTTCGATGCGGTACCATTTTCCGTCGCTCAACAAATACGTCATTCTGTCCAATTCGGATTCCG
>JAQVRW010000430.1 GCA_028700875.1 Candidatus Zixiibacteriota bacterium
GGTCGTTCATGGCCCTGGTGCTTCAGGAGGTGTTCATCTTCTCCGGCGACTTCGCCGCCAATATCCATCTCAATCGCGCCGACATTACGCCGGATCAGGTAGCCCAGGCCGCTCGTCAGGTCGGATTGGCGGATTTCATCGAAAAGCAACCGAAGAAATATCAGACCGAAGTGCAGGAACGGGGCGCGACGCTCTCCACGGGCCAAAAGCAATTGCTGTCGTTCGCCCGCGCGCTGGCGTATAATCCCCGGATTCTGATTCTGGACGAAGCCACCAGTTCGGTGGACGCCGAGACGGAAGCGACGATCCAGACCGCGTTGGACAAGCTGATGCAGGACCGCACGTCGATCGTCATCGCCCACCGCTTATCCACGATCGAGAAGGCCGACCGGATTCTGGTGATGCATAAGGGAATCCTGCGGGAAAGCGGCACGCACCAGGAGCTTCTGGCTCGCAAGGGAATCTATTACACGCTGCATCAGACGCAGTTCAATTTCGCCAACGGGACGAGGAATCATGCCCAGGTGTGACAAAGAAATTCGTTTCGCGCGGCAGACCGCGCTGGATGCCGGCGAGATTCTTCGCCGGGGACGGCAAAGACAACAAACGTTCAAGCTCAAGGGCCGGGTGGATCTGGTCACCAAGTACGACCTTCGGTCGGAAAAGCTGATTATTGACCGTATCACCAAAGTTTTCCCCGATCATGCCATCCTGGCCGAAGAACGGGGCGAAAACCACAAGGAATCGAGTTATCGCTGGATGATCGACCCGCTCGACGGCACTACCAATTTCGCCCACGGCTACCCGGCGTTCTGCGTGTCCATCGGGCTGGAGGTCGATGGCGACATCGCGCTGGGCGTGGTTTATGATCCGGTGCATGAGGAACTGTTTCACGCCGCGCGGGGTCGAGGGGCGTTTGTCAATCGTCGTCGGATACACGTGTCGGAACAGAAGGCCCTTTCGCGGTCGCTTCTGGCGACCGGATTTCCCTATGATATCGCCGAAAGCAGCATAGATAATCTTGATAATTTCGCCCGGATGCACAAGGTCGCGCAGGGGATTCGCCGAGGCGGTTCGGCGGCGCTGGATTTATGCTATCTGGGTTGTGGGAGATTCGATGGTTTCTGGGAATTGAAATTGCATCCCTGGGACGTGGCCGCGGGATCGGTGATCGTCACGGAAGCTGGCGGCCGGTTGACCGATTTCCACGGCCGGATGTCGTCGATTTTCGACCAGGAAATAATCGCCTCCAACGGTCATATCCATAAGCAGATGCAGAACATTCTGCTCAAAATATAGTCCTTTTCCCTATTTACAACGGCGTAAGAACACCATTATATTTCCGACGCTTGGCAGGCGGTTGCTAATCGGCGGCGGACGGGAATACGTGCCGCTCATTAACGGAGTCAATACCAAAAAGGAATAATGACATGGCAAAGCGATTGATACTTCTGTCCGTCCTCGTGGCGGTGGTGCTCGGCGGGACGGCCATGGCCAAAGGGCGCGGTTTCGGGATAGGTATTATCGCCGGTGAACCGACCGGGCCATGCTTCAAACTCTGGACCGGGCAAAACACGGCGGTCGACGGCGCTGTGGCTTGGTCGACGGAGGGAGATAACGATCTTCGTCTTCACGCCGACTACCTGATGCACAGTTTCAACCTGTTCAAGGTGAAGAAGGGCGAGTTGCCGCTGTATTACGGCATCGGCGGGAGGATAATTCTCGAGGATCATGGCGACGACCATATCGGCGCGCGCGTTCCGGTGGGATTGGCGTACATGTTCGAGGGCGCTCCCGTTGATATTTTCTTCGAGATTGTCCCGGTGCTTGATTTAACCCCCGACACGGAATTGGACTTCGACGCCGCCATCGGCGTCCGCTTCTTCATCAGATGATCAGCCTGACCTGATGCCGACTGTCGGCGAAAATCTTTGACCGAAAACCAATGCCCCGACTGCACCTGTGCGGCGGGGCTTTTTACATGACCATGAAGACGGAGGCGATGGCCAGTTGCAAGAACCAGCCGGGAAGAATCCCCAGCACCAGCGTACCCAGGGCGGTGATCCCGACGGCCATGCCGACCATCGGTTGCAGGCGAGATTCCGGGATTTGCGGTATCATGGCCGGGGCCGGACCCGATTTTCCAGCGTCGGATGCATCGGCCATGATGTGAACGTCCTCTTTCTCGAAGAAAGCCGCCTTGACGGGGCGCAAATAGTAGAAGACCGAAATCAGGCTGTTGAGAACGGCTATCACGACCAGAAGCACATGCCCTGATTTGACCGCGGATGCAAAGATATAGAACTTGCCCAGGAATCCGGCGGTCGGCGGAAATCCCGCCAGCGAAAACATGAACAGCGCCAAAAACACGGCGAGCCAGGGATGGCGCGATGCCAGGCCTTTGTAGCTATCGATATGGTTGAAGCCGCCGTTCTTGCTTTCGACGATCGCCACGATAGTGAAGGCTCCGAGATTGAAGAAGACATACGATAAGAGATAAAACAGCGCCGCCGAGACGCCATCCGGACCCCCTGCGGTCACTGCGACCAGAAGATACCCGGCATGGGCGATGCTGCTGTAGGCCAGCATCCGTTTGACGTCATCCTGCATGATGGCCAGCACGTTCCCCACGGTCATGGTCAGGACAGCCAGCACCCAGAAGAGCGGCATGAACGAGGCGGTCAAGCCGCCGAAGCCAATCATGAAGATGCGCAACAGAGCAGCTATGCCGGCGGCCTTGGGACCGACCGAGAAGAAGGCAGTCACCGGAGTCGGCGCGCCCTGATAGACATCGGGCACCCACATATGGAACGGGAACGAGGCGATCTTAAAGGCGAATCCGATCAACAC
>JAQVRW010000059.1 GCA_028700875.1 Candidatus Zixiibacteriota bacterium
CTATGCGCCTGCTGGGAATCAACTCCAACATCATGAGCCTAGGGGGTATCGCCATCGCCATCGGGGCGATGGTCGACGCGAGCATCGTTTTGGTGGAAAACGCCCACAAACGGCTGGAGAACGCCCTACCCGGCACCGATCGCAGGGAAATCATCATCGCGTCGGCCAAAGAGGTCGGCCCGGCGATCTTCTATTCCCTGTTGATCATCACCGTCGCCTTCCTGCCGGTGTTCACGCTGACCGGCCAGGGGGGGCGGCTGTTCAAACCGCTGGCCTTCACCAAAACGTTCGCGATGTTTTTCGCGGCCATCACGGCGGTGACCCTGTCGCCAGCCCTGATGACCATGTTGATCCGCGGCCGGATTCGCCATGAGAAGAATCATCCTGTTTCGAAATTCCTCATCCGTCTGTACAAGCCATTCGTGTATGTCGCCCTGCGCAATCCCAAGACGACCATCGCCATCGGGCTTATGGCCATTTTCGCCACCCTTCCCATGATTCCGAAGGTCGGATCGGAGTTCATGCCGCCGTTGAACGAAGGGGACGTGCTCTTCATGCCTACCACCTTGCCGAACATCTCAATCGAGCAGGCCAAGCAATACATGCAGTATCAGGACCGCATCCTGCGGTCGTTCCCGGAGGTGATTTCCGTCTACGGCAAGGCCGGGCGGGCCGAGACGGCCACCGACCCGGCGCCACTATCCATGCTGGAGACGGTGGTGCAACTAAAACCGAGGGCAGAGTGGCGGAACATTCCGGTGGAGCGATGGTACTCCGGGTGGGCGCCCGGGTTCATGCGTTCCGTGCTGCATCCGATCTGGCCGGAAGAGCGCACCATCCATTGGGAGGAATTGATCGACGAATTCGACAAGGCGATGAAATTCCCCGGCTGGACCAACGCCTGGACGATGCCGATCAAGACCCGTATCGACATGCTCTCTACCGGCATCCGAACGCCTATCGGGATAAAAGTATTCGGCAATGACTTGAACGAGATCGAACGGATCGGGCTGGAACTGGAGCACTCGCTGTCCAAGATTTCCGGCACCCGTAGCGTCTATTCCGAACGCAACACCGGCGGGTATTTCATCGATATCGTCCCCGACCGTCTGGCCATCGCCCGCTACGGCCTGACCATACGCGATGTCGAGGATATTGTCGAGACCGCTATCGGCGGGATGCCGCTGGAAGTCACCATTGAGGGACGCAACCGCTTCACGATCAACGTCCGTTACCCGCGTGCATTGCGGGAAAATGTCCAGAGCTTGAAAGACCTTCTGGTGCCGTTGCCGGCAGTCGGCGTATTGGCGGCCATGCCCGGCACGGCCAGAGAAACTTCCGGTGGCGGGTCGGCGTCCATGGCCGGCATGGGTGGAGGGCTCGGCGGGGCGACCGTGCCGGCGACGACGACGACGGCAGAACAGAGTCAACTGGGCCGAAGCATCCCTCTGGGACAAATCGCCGACGTGCGTATCGTTACCGGCCCGCCGATGATCAAGGACGAGGCCGGGATGCTGGTCGGGTATGTGTTTGTCGATATCGATCAGGCGCAACGCGATATCGGCGGGTATGTCAACGAGGCCAAGAAGGTCGTGGCCGGTGAAGTGACTATCCCGGCGGGATATTACTTGAAATGGACCGGGCAGTATGAGTTATTGGAGGAGATGACCTCGCGGATGAAGGTCGTCATCCCGATCACGTTTATCCTGATCATCATTTTGCTCTATATGAATTTCCGCAACCTGACCGAAACGTTCATCGTGCTGACCTCGGTACCGTTCGCGCTGGTGGGTAGCATCTGGGCGATGTATTTCCTCGGCTACCATTTTTCGACCGCGGCCTGGGTCGGGATTATCGCCCTGGTGGGCCTCGCCTCTGAAACCGGGATTATCATGGTGCTCTACCTGGATCATGCCTATGAGCGCCGCAAGGCGGCCGGGAAGATGCGCGATCTGAACGATATCGTCTGGGCGCACATGGAGGGGACGGTCATGCGGGTGCGACCGAAATTGATGACGGTCGGCACGACCATGATCGGCCTGGTGCCGCTTTTGTGGGCGCAAGGCAGCGGCGCCGACGTGATGAAGCGGATCGCGGCCCCGATGGTTGGCGGCCTGATCAGCTCCGCCTTTCTGACGTTGGAAATTCTGCCGGTTATCTATACTTATTGGCGTTACTGGCAAATCAAGCACGAAAAGTCGTAGGTAATTGTCAGGCGCCAAGGCGCCTGACCTACCTCACCTTGAGCAATATCATTCTGAGCGTGGCGAAGGGTCTCCACCCCCTCGGCGATCGGGGGTTGCCCTATATCCCGGTCGTCCCTCAAAACAACCCCGTGCACGATAAAAGGCTTGCGAATCGATGTACCCGGGGGTATCATTGAGCGCAATCTTTGCAATCTATCGGAGGGGCGCTGCCATGGGGCTGGTCTGCGGAATTTGCGGAACGGGACAATCATCCGGAAAAACCGCGTCGATTTTTGAGACTTTCGTGGCCGGGGATGCTGTCGACATCCGGCAATGCCCGACGTGCGGGTTTGTCTATTGCGCGAACTGCAGCGTGTTCCCCAGCGGCACCAAGGTCGTATTTACGATCAATGCCGCCAAAAAAGTGGGCTGTCCTCGCTGCAATCAGGATGGTATCCGGGCCGACGGCAGGCTGCCGACTTTCAATGAATTGGGGGAATTTGTCGACTGGCGTCGAGTCTGACGGCTCCCGATTCGCTCGTATCCACGGACCATCTATTAGGATTTGCGGCCGGGGGTGGGAAGCTGTTTTCGCCGGCAAGGTTTGCACCATCATTTGATGATCACCAGTTTGCCCAGTTGGTCGGTCTTGTCGGAGTGGACGCTCCAGATATAAATGCCCGAGGTGATCGACTGCGTGTTCCGGCTGATCATGTTCCAGGTTTCTTCCTGTGATCCCGGCCCGCCATTGGGATAATAATGGTCGATCTCCTGCACCAGGTCGCCGGCCAACGTGTAGATTCTGATCTTGCACACCGCCGGCAAATTGCCAAAATGAATCTCCCGCGACCACTCCACCCGTTTCAACCGGTCGCGGTTTTCATAACCGTCACGGGCGTAACCATCACCGACCCGGTACGGATTCGGGTAGACGATCACCTTCAATCCTTCCTTCTCCACCATCGTCGATGACGGCAGAGGAAAATCCCGAACCACGTTGACCAACGGCGAGGTTTCGAGAACGCCGACGTTTTCATCCAATGACCCCCGGCTGAACGCCGTCACCGACAGATAACACGGCTCCGAGGGTTGCAGGTTGTCGATCACGTATTCGTATTCATAGTACCGCATGTTTCCTTCGTCGGTCGTGTCGTCGGGATTGTCTTTGGAGGCGTCGGGATAGAGTTTGTGGATTTTGAGCGGATCGCTCAGGTCCGATTGGTTCCAATCCTGGGGGGCGAAGAAGCGATACGCACCGGTGGTCGGATCGGTGAAGGCATGATACTGGTTGTCGTACTGCGTCGGGTCGAAATCGGGGCCGTAGAGAATCTTCAGGCTGTCTCTAGTCACCGGCAAGCCCTGTTTGACCCAGTCACCCAACAGGTCGCTGTACTGCCAGATAACGTAATCCTCAATATCGAATGACGACAACAACACGAAATCACTCAGGCGGTCTTCCTTCCCCATATAGACGCGATATCCCTCGAACGATTTGTCCTGGGTCAGGAAATCGACGGCCGTTTCGGAATCGCGGCCGTTCCAGCGGATGATGATCTGGCCATAGGAGGGAAACGTCCTTACGATCGGCGCCGGGGGCGGGGCGACGGTGCGGAAGTCGGGGATGCTGTCGCCTTTGTAATAAACCTTGTGGGAATCGACGACAAAGCTGTCATCGGGGATGTCGGGGGTGGTGTCGCGCCAGGCGTAAGACCAGCAATACTCGCCGGCATAGCCATCGTGGTCGGTATCGACGCCGGGGTTGTCGTAGACGTATTCGGCCCAGCGGGCATTGCGGTCGAGGTCGTCGAAATTGAGGGTGGCGAAATAGGCGATGGGATTGTATGTGCCGAAGATTTCCTCGAAGTCGGAGGGATTGACGTGGAAGTTCTCTCCGGCGACCAGGGCCATGGCGAACGATACGGAATCCCCCGGCGCCAGATCGTATGGGCCGAAGGAGAGAACGTACTGGATTTGGGCGCCATTTGCATAGTCTAATGCGTCCTTGGGAGGCGGGAAAAACCCCTCATTGGAATGGTCGAAGGCACTGAATAGTTGGTCGTAATCGAATTCGGGGTGCGATAACATGTAATACCAATTGCGGTCGCTCCGTGGATCCCCCATGCCGATTCCGAAATCACGATACGGGTTATCCTCCGTTCCGGCCTTGCGCGGGCCCCAGTCATCATAAAGGGCCCACCAGTTATAATTGAAAACCTGATAAGGCCGCGAAGTACCAAGAATCTGTATTCCTACTGCCGATGGCAGGGAATAGACATCCCATTCCAACTCGCCGTTCGGATCGCCGTCATTGTCGGCAATCCACGCCACTGCAATCGTATCGTCGGTCGGGCATATTCTTTTGGACGATTTCGCCAGCCGGCGGAAACCGCAGAGAGCATCGTCATCACCATTATATTCATTATAATAGTACGGGTTGCCCATTACTTCATACCCAAGGAATAATTTCCTCAGACTGTCGGGTCCGATATTACGGATGGTGAAGTGAAAGAGTACAAAATCGGCCGCATAAGAATAGCTCCACGAATAACTTCGCTCGGTGACTTCAATATTCAACGGGATGCGCAGGCGGTTGTCATAAGGATTGATTTGGCCGGGGTCAACAAACGTATCGGCATACGTGCAAATAAAATCCTGTTCTGACCGGGCTTCAGCATTATAGTATGGACTCGAACGGACTGATGATTGAATCTTTATGGCGGCATTTGCGTCAAAACCGGCCCTAAATTCCCACATATCGGTAACCAGACTATCGGAACGGCGCAGCCCTCCAACAATCAAACCCGCACAGTTGAAATACCGTTTCAATGAACCTAAAGGAAAATCGCATGAAGGAGCAGCAAAATCAACCCATCCGGGGCCAATTATGCCGTGGTTCGAGACCAATAGCCCCAATTGCCCGACATCGTGAAGAGCATAGTCATAGTATGGTATGGGATAGGTGGAGGGCTTTTCGTGGACAATATCTAACGCATCGGAATAGGCGGAACCACCGCTCAGTACACCAACCAAGGCAATGGCGACCACGATCGCGTTTGGAGATTGTTTGGTACACGGTATCATGCCGCCGCCCTCTCGTGTCCGTCCCATTGTCAAACCGATGGGGAAAAATCGGGTATCCTGCCTTATGTCAGTTATGGGTTCATCCTATACTATCATGAACCTCCACCGGTCGGGCATATATCATATTCACAGCCTTTGGGGCCGTCACAGGTTGGGTATTGTACGAATATACAATCGCACCGACATTGAACCGTATCCTGTGGGTATTCTACGCAGATGCCCATTGTATGCGTTATTGGGTCAACCTCGCAGCAATTGTTGATGTGACCCATGTTGAGACAAGGGCCAGTCAATCCCTCTTCTGGCTTATCGCCGGCTTGTGGCGTCGTATATAACCCGAAGCTGAACGAGAAGACAAACGCAAACAACAAACCACACAGCATAATGTTCTTCCGCATTATGATATCACCTCCTCTCCTTAATATATTCCCTTCCATATTCCTATGCAAGGTATAGTTGATTCTGGCAGGATACCCGTTCTTTTCCCCATTACTTCCGACTTTGTTCCATGAAATCCTTGATACCTTCGGTTGGCATCGTCCCGGAAATCACGTCTTCGATTTTCAGAGTGCGATCGACGATGAAATTCAATGGAACTGACTTCACCCCCAATTGCTTGCCGTACTTCGTGTCGCGGTCATACAAAATGGGGCAGGATAAACCCAGCTTTTCCTTGATCTCCCATAAATCGGTTTGATCCGAATTGGAAATCAGAATGAAACAACTCTGGTTTTCGGGTGTGTTCGTCGCCCCTTTCAAGGCGGCTAATTCCGCCCGACTGAAGGAACAGTCGGTTCGGAAGAAGACGACCACCGTCCGGTCGCACAGGAGATCGCTCAGGCGGGTATCGGTTCCCTCCAGATCGGCCAACACGGCATCCGGCAATGACTTCCCCACACCCAGACCGGTCCCCATTTCCTTCAAGACAGCCTCGGTCTGTTTGACCCGTTCCCGTTTGGCTTTCCACCCCTGCACCCCTTGGGCGGCTTTCAACCCGCCAAAATAGGCAATAATAACGACCAGCACGAGGATGACGGTAAAGGAAATGTTCCGCTGCCAGCGTTTCGATCCCATTCGGTCCCTCCCGAAAGGTATGTTCACTGAGCAATTATGGCGTCGCAGACCGGTCGATATATCTTATTTATATGTAGTCGCGCTATGGCCAGCCCACTTTCATTGGCAGTATACGGGGGGGGGGCTGTCAAGGCGAATTTTCGCAAAAATAAGGCGAGATAATTGTATCAGGAATATTGACGGGCATCGCGCGGGCAAAAAAAGGGCGGGGAAAACCCCGCCCTTGGTTCAAACAATGCGCCCGCTCATCAGTTGATGGCGTCGTCGGTTATGACAACCAAGTTACCCAGGTCGTCAATCTCCCAGACATCCTCGGTATCGTCGTCGTCCAGGGTGGTGGCCGTAGCCCGTACCAGCAGGTCGGTTTCATCGGCCGTGATGATCTCATAGACGTACTTGGCCGACGGCATGATCTGGACGCCGATGGTGGCGAAGTTATCGGGGGTGGCCGCATCGGCCGACACGCCCGCGCCCCAGTACTGGGTGTTCGCCTGACGATAGGTGTTCTCCATCGTGTAGATCTGTTTCAGAATGCCCTTGCACTCCGACTGCTTGGACTTGGTGGTGGCGGCCATGAACCGGGGAATGGCCAACGCGGCCAAGATACCGATAATGACGACGACGATCATCAATTCGATGAGGGTGAAACCTTTTTGGCGATTATGGAACTTGGAAAACATCGAGACCTCCTTAGTTATTTTTAGTTCGAGTCTTCTTTTTCCCACTCAACCGTATTGCAAGGACGGTGCCAAGACATCGGCCCCAAACCGTTTTTATCTCTCTTTCGGCAAGGCATTGTCGGTCAAGAGATTTGTCGAGAGAAACAACGCCCCGGGGAGTGGGCCGATCGCCGCTATTGTTGCGCCGCCATAGTTTGCCTCCGGTATCCTGCCTCGTCTGTTGCACTTTGCATGAGTGAGATGAAGGGCAATAAAAAGGGCGGGGGGAAACCCCGCCCTCGGGTTCAAACGGTGCGCCCGCTCATCAGTTGATGGCGTCGTCGGTTATGACAACCAGGTCGCCCTGTTCGTCGATCTCCCAGACGTCTTCGGTATCATCGTCGTCCAGTGTGGTGGCCGTCGCCCGAACCAGCAAGTCCATATCATCGGCCGTGATGATCTCATAGACGTACTTGGCCGACGGCATGATCTGGACGCCGAGGGTGGCGAGGCCATCGGGGTTGGCCGCATCGGCCGACACGCCCGCGCCCCAGTAGGTGTTGTTCGCCTGACGGTAGGTCCGTTCCATGGTGTAGATTTGCTTCAGAATGCCCTTGGCTTCAGACTGCTTCGACTTGGTGGTGGCGGCCATGAACCGGGGAATGGCCAACGCGGCCAAGATGCCAATGATGACGACCACGATCATCAATTCGATGAGGGTGAAACCTTTTTGGCGATTATGGAACTTGGAAAACATCGAGACCTCCTTACTCACATGGTTTTGGTTTCTATGTCTTTTGCTGATAGTCATTGCAAGGTTCCTGCCAAAGTGCATCACGGCGGGAGCGATTGGTGCGATATCTTTAACGTGTTGACGACCATGGGATTGACCGCCATCCGGCGCGAGGGGGAAACATGGCGGTCACCCCATATCGGCCCGCCACAACATTCCTGCCGCCGTATCCCGCCCGGTTTGAGGCAATTTGCGGCAATCATAAGATCGCGTCGTCCACGTTGCAAACCAGGTCTCCGAGGTCGTCGATCTGCCATTCATCCACGGCGCCATCGCCATCCAGGTCGGCGGTGGCCTTGACGAGCAGGTTCGAGACGTCGGCAATTTCAATGGTGTACTGATACAAGGCGTTGACTTGTATTTCCACGCCAATGGTGGTGAAAACGAAACGGTTGTTGCGGTCGGCCGTCAACCCGGCTCCCCAATAGTTGTTGGTGTCCTGATGGTGGGCCCGTTCCATGACGTGTATCTGCTTCAGAATCTGTTTCGCCTCGGCCTGCTTGGTCTTGGTCGTGGCCGACATATACCGGGGAATAGCCAACGCGGCCAGGATACCGATAATGACGACGACAATCATCAGCTCTATAAGGGTGAATCCGCGCATATCGGAACGTTGACCTGCCATCTTTGCCCTGCCTTCCGGTTGGACCGTTATGTAAGTCCCACCTTCTCGGTCCTCACCTGGCCGATTTTGTATTTTTCCAGTTTGCGGTACAGCGTGGAGGCATCGATCCCCAACATCCGCGCCGCCTTCGATTTGTTTCCTCCGGTTTGCTCCAGAACCCAGTGGATGTAAGCCTGCTCGATCGATTCCAGCGTGGGGGTTTTATGGTCCACGACGTTGACGAGGCCGTCTCCCTTCCCGTTGACAATCGGTTCCGGGAACGACGCCGGCGTCAGGATATATCCCTTGGTCAAAAGCACCGCCCGCTCGATCGTGTTTTCCAACTCGCGCACGTTTCCCGGCCAGCCATAGACGGAGAGGATGTTGTATACCTCGGGCTGAATTTCCTTGTGGGGCTGATTGTGCCGCGAGCAGAACTTGTCCACGAAATAATCCACCAAGAGCGGAATATCCTCCACTCGCTCCCGCAAGGGCGGGATGTGGACCGGGATCACGTTGAGGCGGTAGAAGAGATCCGATCGAAATCGTCCGGCGGTGACTTCATCCTCGATATTGGCGTTGGTGGCGCAGATAAGACGGACGTCCACGGGAATCGGCTTGGTCTCCCCCACCGGCGTGATCTTCTTTTCCTCCAGAACGCGCAACAGCTTCACCTGGATGCCCAATGAGGTGTTGCCGATCTCATCGAGAAAGAACGTCCCGCCATCGGCCACCTTGAACAATCCTTCTTTGTCGCGAATGGCGCCGGTGAAGGCGCCCTTGCCGTGGCCGAACAACTCCGATTCCAAAAGGGTTTCCGGGATGGCCGCGCAGTTGATGCTGACGAACGGGCCGTCGCACCGTTGGGACAGAGAGTGGATGGCGTGGCACAACAAGTCCTTGCCGGTGCCCGACTCGCCGCGGATCAGGATGGTCGAATCCACCTGGGCGACCTGCTTGACCAATTCTTTCAGTTTGACCACCGGCTCGGAGACGCCGATGAAGCTGTCCAGGTCATGGGTGATAGCCAGTTGTTTCTTGAGCTTATGGTTTTCATCGAGGATACGGTGGTGGGAAATCGCCCGGTTGATGACCAGCTTGATCTCGTCGATCTTGAACGGCTTGGTGATATAGTCGCCGGCTCCCTTTTTCATCGCCTCAATGGCCGACTCCACCGAGGCGAAGGCGGTCATGACGATAAACTCCTGGTCGGGTTTGCGGCGCTTGACTTCGGTCAGCAGCTCCAGCCCCGACATCTCGGGCATCATGACGTCGGCGATCACCAAATCATAATCTCCGACGCAGATCTTGTCCACCGCTTCGCGGGGGTCCTGGTTGACGGCGACCTCATACCCTTCCTTCCGGAGCATGATGGCCATGAAGTTGCACATCGATTCTTCATCGTCAACGATATAGACCCGGCCGCCTGACATATTTCTCCCCGGTTCAAAAACCACGCTTGACCCCGACTCTCCAAAACATCGGCATAAACCGCCGTCTCTTAAGAGAGGTATTGCATTTTGCGAGATATTTATACAGGCCGAAGTCTTGATTCATGACCGTCTCCGGCAACCGGTTAGCCGTTAACTGGGGGGAAATTGAGTATCCCCGCCCCGCCGTCATAGCAACAGGGCTGCTGCCGAGCCGAATTTCTTCTTGATTTCGTCCTCGGAAAAACTAGGTTGGGTTTTGGGAAAGGATTGCCGGGATATGAAACATCGACTTCTCTCCGAACTGGAACGGCTGGCGTCCGAAACCGCCGAACGGGAACCATTTCTCTGGGAGACCGTCCGGCTGATTCAGCGCCTGTTCCCCCGCTACACCTGGGTGGGATTCTACTTCCTGCAAGGGGAGAAACTGCATGTCGGGCCGTATGTCGGAAAACCGACCCCCCATACGGTCATCGAACTGAACAGCGGCATCTGCGGGGCGGCCGTGACCGGGCAAAAAACAATTATCGTGGACGACGTCAACGCCGACCCCCGGTACCTGGCCTGTTCACTGGAGACGAAATCGGAAATCGTGATTCCCCTTCGGGCAAAGGGGGAAATAATCGGCGAACTGGATATCGATTCCGACCGGAAGGCCGCCTTTACCGACGATGATCGGCGCCTGCTGGAGGACGCCGCCGATATTATCGGCCGGAAGCTAGCCTGAAGGTTGTCGGCGGATCGGAGCGGCTATGGACGTTTCATCTCGGCAGTCAACACCTCGATTCGCTGCCGCGCCCGTTGCGCAGCCTCCGGGTATTGCGCCCCGCCCCCTTTCATAAGAAATATGGAGTAAGCCTGCAGGGCTTTTTCCTGCTCCCCCGGCATCCGGTCATAGATGACGCCAAGATTGAACAAGGGCAGCGGGCTTTCCGGGTCGAGCCAGGTCAGTCGTTGAAATGCTTCAAGCGCCTCGGGATAATCCTGCCTCTGCAGGGCGGCATCGGCTTTGAGCAGGTTGAAGTTGTAGAGGGCGGCCGGCGAGTCGGGGTCAATTTTGAGGGCGGCCTCGACGGCGGTCATTGCCAGGGCGATCTCCCCCCGCTGGCGACGGATAGACGCCAGGCCGATATTGATATCCCGTCGGGCATAGGAATCGGGCCTTGCGTCGAAGGCAACATCCACCCAGAGCAGCGCCTCATCGGTGAAACCGCGCGCCCGGAAAAACTGTCCGACCGCCAAACAGGTATGGGGATCGTCGATCTGTTTCCCCCAGTCGCGCAGCCGCTCGGCCGCCGCCTTCACCGTGGCCTGGTCGGCGCGGCGTATCAGCCGGTCGATCTCCCACAGACGGTATTCCAGGTAAAATTGGCGGGCTTTCAAGTCATCATTGAGATCGATACGATCCAGCGAATCGCGGATGAACTCTGATATCCGTCCGTTGATGAGGCGCGCCTGATCGGTTTCCGCCGCGACCAAGCCGTAGAGGAAGCCGACCAATTCCCGGTCCGGGTAGCCCGGAGGAACTCCCTGGTTGATGATATACTCGGCCCCGCGGTATACCCGGTTGGTCATGTAATCAAGCGAATCGACAATCCACGAGTAGTCATCCCCTGCG
>JAQVRW010000060.1 GCA_028700875.1 Candidatus Zixiibacteriota bacterium
ATTCGGTCGTTTGCCCCGGCGCAATATTCTTGGGCAGGGTCAGTTGAAAATACCCATATGGTTCGCTGACGACTTCTATCCCCAAATCTTGATCGGAGACGTTCTGTATGGTAAACTTCGCTTCATCGATCTCGATCGTATCCGCCTTGGAGACATACAGCCGGTACGGTTTAATCACGATCGGGTACGTCGAATCGGGCGCCCGGACGACGTCGCAGGTGATGGTCACGCTACGCGACGGCGGTCCCTCGTTAGTCGTGATGGAGGGGCGTTTGGTCGCCTTGGTGACGTTTGTCCCGGTCGAGAAGATGATTTCAAGCTGAGTGCTGTCACCGACAGCAAGCTCCTTTTTAGCCAAAGGAGCCTGGGTGCATCCTCAGCCAGGTTTGACGCTGATGATAATCAGCGAATCGTCGCCAACCGATTTTATCCAAAAGACATGTGCAACTTTCGAATTTTGAGGGGCAAAACCGAAATTGAACTCCTCCTGAGGCAGATACATCTTCGGCAACGCCATGACCAAAGACGACAGGAGGAAGGTCAAAATGAGCATCACCAAAATCAGTTGCAATCTCTTATGAACCAATGCTCAACCCTCCAGGTGAATGAGGTTTTCTTATCTTGTTATATCGTTATCGGCTCTGAAAGTTCCGAAATTACACTATTTCCTTCAACTGTCTAATCTAATCTATTTGTCCTCATCCGACAAGGGGAAATTGCTGACGAGGGTTCCGACTACCATGATGTGGCGTGAATCCGCGGGCGTTTCGGGGAGTATCGCTTTTTGGCATCACATTCTCAAGTCCTCTTGTAAAAAGCCCGACTTTTATGATTGACGGGTGAACGTATGGGCAGTATCCTATGGCAGGATAAGATAAATCCCGGTCTGGGAGAGAAACAATGAGTCCAAAAAAGAAGCTGACCGACCGCCAGAAACAGATTCTGGCCTATATCGAGGAAAAAATCAGCGGCTCCGGCCTTCCGCCGACTATCCGTGAGATCGGCGTACGGTTTGGAATCTCCTCAACCAATGGGGTCCGTTCCATCCTGGATGCCCTGGAACACAAAGGGTATATCCATCGGCAAAAACTGCTATCGCGGGGAATCGAACTGCTCAAGGAGGGGGTGGCCAATTTTACCCGGGTACCCCTGGTCGGATCGGTCCCGGCCGGTCTGCCGATTACCGCCATCGAAAACCGGGAGGGTGAGTTTGCCGTCGATACCTCGTTTTTGCCCTCGGAGGACGTCTTTTGCCTTCGAGTCAAAGGGGAATCGATGATCAACGCCGGAATCTATGACGGCGACTTCGTTCTGGTCGACCGGGGCGCCCAGCCGATCCAGGGAGATATCGTCGTCGCCGTGATCGGAGACGACGCCACGGTCAAGAAATTCTTTCCGGAAAAAAGGCGGATTCGACTGGAACCGGAAAACGAGTCATTCGGACCGATCATCGTCGAGCGGAACACGCCGGGGTTTTACATCGCCGGGCGGGTGGTCGGTTTGATGCGGAAGATGCGGTGAGGGAAGACGAGACGCCCGGACATAAACGGGACGCAGGGAATCCGAAAAACGGGTTGGCGAATGCCGGTTCGTTCGGACGGGTCGCCCGACAGGTGGTTGAAGTGTTACTTTATGGGTGCGGCATGAGACGGTTGGCGACTACGGTAACTCTATTTTTCATAATATGTAGGCTCGATTTGATAAAGTGCTGCTTCAGCTAGCGGAGGGGGGTGGCATGTATCAGGATATGGATGAACCGATTGACGTGATGGTGTTGTTTCAGAAGAACCGAATGAGGCCGTTGCGGTTTCTTTGGAAAGACCGGACGTATAAAATCAGCGAAGTCACCGGGGACTGGATCACCGACGTCGGGGCTTACCGGGTACGACACTTTGCGGTCGTGGACGGCTCCTCCAACTTTTTCCAGCTTTCTTACGACGAACGGAAGACCACTTGGGCGATCAGTAAAATCTGGGTAGAGTGATGGTCGCATTTCAATCGGTGATACTGCATGTGGACATGGATGCCTTCTTTGCGGCAGTAGAGGTCCGAAACAACCCCAAGCTGAAAGGGAAGCCGGTCATCGTCGGGGGTGGGATCGGCCAGCGGGGGGTGGTGTCCACCTGTTCATATGAAGCCCGTAAATACGGCGTCAAGTCGGGGATGCCGGCGGGTCAGGCTCAGCGGTTGTGCCCGAATGGAGTCTTTATATCCGCCGGACTTCGGGGATATATTTATGCTTCGGCCTGCCTGCAGAAAATATTCAATAAATACTCCCCGGTGGTTGAGCCGATCAGTGTGGACGAGGCTTTTTTGGATATCACCGGCACGGAACGGCTTTTCGGAGGACCCGAGGAGTTGGTTTACGCGATGAAGAATGAAATCTGGGAGGAGATGAAGCTGACCTGTTCGGTCGGCATTGCTCCCGGAAAATATTTGGCCAAGTTGGCGTCCGGTATCAACAAGCCGGATGGGATGACTATTCTGGACAGGGACAGGTTCAAGGCCATTTTTTTTCCTTTACCGGTGGATTCGCTCTGGGGGGTGGGGGAAAGCACGAAACGGACCTTAAATCGACAGGGAGTATTTACCGTCGGTGATCTGGCTGCCACCGATGCCACGGTTCTCAAGCGGATTTTTGGTATAAACGGCGGGTATCTGTCGGTCATGTCTCGGGGCGAAGATACTTCTTCGATTTTAGGCACGGATGAAGCGCAGGACGATAAATCAATGTCCCATGAAACTACCGTCAGTAAGGATATTCAGGATCCCACGATTATTAAGGCGACTGTCTTGTGGCTGTCCGACAAAGTCTCTCGACGGATGCGGCGAAGAGGGTTTGTCGGGAGGACGGTGTCGGTAAAAATTCGGTCCTCCGATTTTTTCACTATCACCCGGTCGCATACCCTGTCACGACCAACCGATCGGTCAGACGTCCTTTATTATCACGCCATGAAGCTGATTCCCAGAGAATTCGGGATGAAATTCAAAGTCCGGCTGCTGGGCGTTCGCATGTCGGAGTTGAGTCGACGCGACCGGATAGATGACGTCAACTATCCCGATAGTCCGGATCTTGGTCAATTGGACCTGTCGTTGTTTGATGACGAGGTCAAAACCAATCGGTTGACCAAGGCGGTTGATTCTATTCGGGATAAATATGGTGAGGGGAGTGTTCTTCTGGCCGGAACATTATGCGAGTAAAACCATCGCCTTTTCCCGCCATTTGTGATTTTTTTCACTATTCATCTTTTTGGCCCCTTGACAACTCCGTGGATTTGCTTATCATAAACTTATGGAAAACAAGTCTATCTTACCGGAATTGGACAGTATGACATTACCAGAAAAGTGGGGAGTGGTGTCGCACGTCCTGACACTGGAAAACTCCATCATCCGCGAAATCCTTAAGTTGTCTTCTCAACCGGGCGTAATTTCGTTTGCCGGCGGCTTGCCTGCTCCGGAATTGTTTCCGCTGGAGGACTTGAAAGAGGCTTCGGTACGGGCGATCGACAAGCACGGTCCCATCGCCCTGCAGTACTCCCTGTCGATGGGGGTAACCGAATTCCGCAAAGCGGTGGCCGAAGTTACCCGTCATCAGATTCCCGATGTAAAGATGGAGAATATCCTGATCACTTCGGGGTCCCAACAGGGGCTTGATCTGGTCGGCCGGGCGTTCATCGATCCCGGCGACTACGTGGTGTGCGAATCTCCGACCTACACGGGCGCTCTGCAGGCGTTCAATTTTTATCAGGCTCGGTACATGACGGTCGGGATGGATGACGATGGCATGATTGTCGATGAAGTGGAGGCGGCGATCAAAAAACGCCGTCCCAAATTCATCTATGTCATTCCCAACTTCCATAACCCGACGGGCATCACGATGTCGCTGAAGCGTCGATTGCAGCTGATCGAACTGGCCAACAAGTACGAGTTGCCGAGCATCGATGACAACCCGTACGGCGACCTTCGTTTCGAGGGTGATCCGGTTCCGTCGCTCCGGGCGCTGGGTGGGGATACGGTCATCTCCCTGATGACCTTTTCCAAGATCGTGACCCCGGGATTGCGGATCGCCTGGCTGGTCTCTCCGGAAGGGATGATGCCAATTTTCGAGCGGGTGAAGCAGTCTTGCGACCTGCACACTAGCACGTTCGGGCAGATGGTGCTGTTGGAATATTTGAAGATGGGCAAGCTGGATCAGCATATCGAAAAGATCCGGCGAACCTACAGCGCACGCCGCGACATCATGGTCAATGCGATCGCTGAGTATTTCCCGTCTGGCACCAAGGTGGTCAAACCCAAGGGCGGTTTGTTCCTGTGGTTGACTCTGCCCAACAAGATGTCGGCCAAAGATCTGCTGCCGAAAGCGATCGCGGCCAAGGTGGCGTATGTCTACGGCTCGCCGTTCCACCCCAATGGCGGCGGCGAAGACACCATGCGTTTGAATTTCTCGACTGCCAACGAGAAGGACATCCTCGAGGGGATCAAACGTCTGGGCCGTATCGTAACCGAAAATATGTAGTGACCTTGCGGCCGGATGACCTTAATCGTCCGGCCGTCACTGTCGGTGTCTGATATTTCCGGCAGGCTCTGACAGGGTAAATAATTATATTTATAAACCCGTCCTGGCGGCGGGTTTTTTGTTTGCTTGCTACGGTTCGGCGATTACCTTGGGTTACGTTATGATGCTGTCATTTGCTAAATACCAGGCGCTGGGGAACAGTTTTATCGTCCTCGATGATATCGTGGCGAAAGGACGCAGCCGTCGTTTTGAAACGATGGCCCGTCATCTGTGCGACCCGGCCTACGGGGTAGGGGCCGACGGGCTTCTGGTGCTGTCCCGGTCCAAACGTCAATTCCGCGTCGATATTTATAACGCCGATGGGAGCTGGGCGGAAAAGTCCGGCAACGGCGTTCGGATCGCGGCTATGCACTTGCGCAACGCCCGCGAACTTTCAGGAAATGTCGCCGAGTTGATCACCGGTTCGGGAACGTCGCACGTAAGACTGTACGCCGGCAATGCCAAGCGACGGATTGTCTCCGCCACGCTGGGTCGGCCGGAGTTCGACGCCGCCAAAATTCCCGTTAAATCAAAGGGACAGTATTTTATCAACCGCCCGATCAAACTCGACAGCGGGTCGGTTGTCGCATCGGCGGTGTCGGTCGGCAATCCGCATCTAATTCTTCTCTGTCATTCTCTCGAATTCGACTGGGAATCGGTTGGCTCTCGGCTTGAAGTCGCGTCCTTGTTCCCCCGGCGAATCAATGTCGGTTTTGTGGTCGTTAAAAACAGGATGACTATCGAAGTCCGCGATTGGGAGCGGGGCGTTGGGCCGACCGGGTCATCGGGAACCGGTGCCGCGGCGGCCATAGCCGTGACCGTCCTGCGGGGGTTGACCTCACGAACCGTGGATGTCTATTGCCCGGCCGGAATCCTCACCGTCACATGGGAGGAACCATCGGATCAACTGATTATCAAAGGCCCGGTGGAATTTATTTGTGCCGGAAAGTTCGAGGATATCCGGCGTGCCTCCCGCTGACTGTCGCTTTGAACCTCCTGAGAGACTTACCGGATACCCGATCGAAGCGGAATCTCGTTGGAAAGTCAAAAACAGATGGGCATATTCGATAGAGTCAAGGGTGGGACCGTTCACTACATCCGGGATCTGCGGCGTCTAACGCCCAATGCCCGGCGTTACCTTATGGGTGCCTTTTTCCTCGGCATGACCAGCGCGGCCTTCTCGCTGCTTTTGAATCTTTATTTGAAACAGCGGGGATTCGAGGAAGGGTTCATCGGGTCTGTCCTGTCGGCGGGCGGCATCGGCATGACCGTCGTGGCGATACCCGGGGCGATCCTGTTGGCGCGGATTTCGCTCAAACCGGTGCTGTTGATATCGTCGATTTTCTATGTCATTTGCGGCCTGACGGCGGTCTATAGCGACTCGAAGACTATGATCTGGGGCGCATACTTTATGGCGGGGGCGATGACCACCTTCCCGCGCATCGGAGCGGGGCCCTTTTTCATGCGCAATTCGTCCGCTACCGAACGTCCGTACCTGTTTTCCCTTTCATTTGGCATTGGGGTTGTGGCCGGTGTCGTGGGATCGATCGTTTTCGGAGAACTGGTCAAATACTTTTCCGTCACCGGCGGATATGATCTGATTTGGGCGTACCGTCTGTCGCTGACAGTCGGCATCCTGTTTTCGATAGCGTCGTTGATACCGTTCTCCCTGTTGTCGGTGCCGAACGAAGTCCCCTCGGAGGACAAGCTTGATTTCAACCGCCGGACCCTGGCCCCCATGTCCGGCCTGTATCTGCGGCTGCTTCTCCCGTCGTTTATCGTGGGCATCGGGGCGGGCATTATCATTCCCTTTCTCAATCTATTCTTCAATGAACGATTCGGTCGCTCGGCCGACCAGATCGGCATTTACTTCGGACTGGTCAACCTGACCATGTTCATCGGAGTGATGGCCGGGCCCGTATTGGTCCGGAAGATCGGCATGGTGCGAACCATGGTATTCACTGAGTTGGCGTCGATTCCTTTTATGCTCGTTTTGGCCTACTGTTATTCCTTGCCCCTGGTCTTTGCCGCCTTCCTGATTCGCGGGGCGTTGATGAATATGGGCAGTCCCATCGGGAACAACTTCGCCATGGAAATGGTCCCCAAGGCTCACCAGGGCTTGCTCAACGCCCTGTTGACGTTCTCCTGGACGTCTTCCTGGATGATTTCAACCCAGGTGGGAGGGATCGTCATCCAATATTACGGGTTCACGTTGTCGCTGGTGATTGCGGTGGTTTTATATGTTTTCTCCGCCCTGCTGTATTATTATTACTTTCATCAGGTGGAGCGGCGTACGCCCGAGGGTATTATCATTCAACCGGGCTACCGTCCGGTGGGGGAAAGCTGATTATTCGGGTTGTTTTTCAGGGGGGAATGCCGTTGCCTATTGAAGCCCAATTAGTTAAATTGCCTGTTTGGGAACTGGATTAGTGAAGAGATGAAAAACATTTTTCAGGAAAATACGGCCAGGCTTTTGGCCGAGGCCTTCCGCGCCGCCTATCCGGGACAAATCGAGGCGTTGATCCAGACATTGCCTTCCAACGCGGCCGATCTGGAAAGTTTCATATATTCCCGGCTCGAGGTACCGAAAGACCGGAAACTGGGCGACTTTGCCTTTCCGGCCTTTTCCGCTGCTGCGTCCCTGAAAGAAAAACCGGTAGAGATTGCCCAAAAGGTGGTCGCTCAATTGACCCCGGATCGGTTTACTGCGACCGGGCCGTATATCAACGCCACCCTGGCGGTTCCTGACATGGCCCGGATGGTTCTGCCGATGATCCACGGGCAAGGGGCGGCTTTCGGAAGCCAGACTATCGGGCAGGACAGAAAAATCGTCATCGACTATTCGTCCCCCAACATCGCCAAACCATTCGGCGTGGGGCACCTGCGGTCTACCGCCATCGGCCATTCGCTATATCGAATTTTTGCAAAGCTCGGATACTGTTCCATCGGCATCAACCATCTCGGCGATTGGGGGACTCAGTTCGGGAAGATGATCGTCGCCTACCGTAAATGGGGCAATGATGCCGAGTTGGCCAAGGAACCGATCAAATATCTCTATGATCTCTATGTGCGGTTCCATCAGCAGGAAGAACTGGATTCGTCTCTCTCGGATGATGCCCGGTTGTGGTTCAAAAAACTGGAGGACGGCGATCCTGAAGCCGTCCGGCTGTGGAAGCTGTTCAGGGATTATTCTCAGGCCGAGTTTCAACGCATTTACGATATTCTGGGCATCAAATTCGACTACTATACCGGAGAATCATTTTACAACGACCGAATCGAAGTCGTCATGGAGCGGCTGCGCCGGGCCGGGTTGGTGACGGAATCCCAGGGCGCGCAGGTGGTCGATCTGGAGCCGTATGGCATGCCCGCCTGTTTGCTCAAGAAGGCCGACGGCGCAACGCTCTACGCCACCCGGGAGCTGGCCGGGATTTTCTACCGGTACGAAACTTTCGATTTCTACCGGGCCCTGTATGTGGTCGGTTCGGCCCAGCAAGAGCATTTCAAGCAGGTATTCAAGGTCATCGAACTACTGGGCGAACCATTCGCCGACCGGTTGGTGCACGTCGAATTCGGCTGGATCAGGTTCAAAGATCAGGCGATGTCGACCCGCAAGGGGAATATCATTTTTCTCGAAGACGTCATCACCACGGCCGAGGAGAAAGCCGCGCAGATCATCCGGGACAAGAACCCCGATCTGCCGAATCTTGATCAGACGGCCCGGATGGTGGCGCTGGGGGCGATACTCTTTGCCGATCTCGGAGTCAAGAAGCACAAAGACGTCAATTTTTCCTGGGAAGAGGTGCTCAATTTCGAAGGGGAGACCGGGCCGTATCTTCAGTACACCCATGCCCGGCTGTCGGCCCTGATGCGCCGTTTCGGCAAACCGATAGACGAGACCGTTGATTTCAATCTCTTCACTTCGCCGGAGGAGAAAGAGCTGCTGTTGCATCTGTATCGATTCGGCCAGACGGTCGAGACGGCGTCCGACCGGTACGAGCCGAATTATATCGCGGAATATCTTCTGGAACTGGCGGTGGTGTTCAATCGCTTTTATCAACGCAAGGATGCCCACGGGAAATTGATCAAAATTATCTCCGAACGCAAAAACGAAACCGAAGCGCGGATGCTCCTGGTTGAAGCGGTTCGCACGGTACTGAACGAAGGATTGCGTCTTCTGGGGATTCCCGCCCCGGAAGAGATGTAACTATACGAAGGATACATGGCGTGGCTGAAACGACAATAAAACGGATGTCCAAACTGACCGGGGTGGTGACTGTCCCCGGCGATAAATCGATCTCGCATCGGGCGGCATTACTGTCGCTTTTGTGTACTGCTCCTCTGGAGGTGAATAATTATGCCGAGGGGGATGATTGCGCGCGGTCGCTGGATGCGGTACGCGCGCTGGGCGGGACGGTCGAACAAGAGGGGAATCGGGTCCGGTTGACTCCGCCGGTTGGCGGGCTGAAAACATCTTCAGAAACAATAGATTGCGGCAATTCCGGCACGACGCTGCGGCTTCTGACCGGACTTTTGGCCGGAGCGGGCATATCCGCGCGGTTGACCGGCGATGCTTCTCTGCGGCGTCGACCGATGCAACGGATAGTGGAACCTTTGCGGCGAATGAATGCGACAATCTCGGCCGCGCCCGAGGGCACGCCGCCGCTGGTAACCGGCCCCGGCGAAATCATTCCGATCGACTATATCCTCCCAGTGGCTTCGGCCCAGGTCAAGTCGGCGCTGCTTCTGGCCGGGTTGGCTTCCGGCGTTCAAGTCATCGTTCGGGAGAAGATCGTCACCCGCGATCATACGGAGCGGCTGCTTCAGCATTTGGGCTGCGCCTGCACGACCGAGGAAGTGACTCCGGAGACGATAGTCGACCCCGATGATCCCCGCCGCAAGAAAAAGATTCGGGCCACTGATGAATACCGGACCAGCGTCACACTTCCGGCGCGGCAGATGTTAGTGGGCGGGACCGTAGATGTCCCGGGCGATTTCTCGACCGCCGCCAACTTCATCGCCGCCGGTCTTTTGATCCGCGGGAGTCACATCATATTGAAAGGCGTGGGCCTGAATTCGACCCGTACCGCCTTCGTGACTATTCTGAAGCAAATGGGAGCGGAGATCGCGATCAAGAATCGCACGATCGTCTGCGGCGAACCGGTCGGGGACATCGAAGTGACCTATGGGCCATTGAAACCGCGCAAAATCTCCGGCGATTCGATTCCCGCGATAATCGACGAAATTCCGCTTCTGGCCGTCATCGCCTCGCAAAACGAGGGGACGACGATCATACGCGACGCCGAGGAACTGCGTTATAAAGAATCGGACAGGATTGCGGCGGTGGTGCGCAATCTCAAAGCTATGGGGGTCAAAATCGGGGAATTCCCCGATGGTTTCGCCATCGAAGGCGGAGCGGAATTGAATGGAGCCGAAATCGACTCATTCGGAGATCATCGAATCGCGATGGCTTTTACGGTTGCCGGCGCCGCTGCGCACGGAAAGACCGTGATTTCGGGAAGTGAAGCGGTTACGGTCTCCTGCCCCCGGTTTTTTACCATGGTGGAGGGTTTCCGTTCATGAACGCCAGAGTCTATCGCTTCGGTCTTTTGGGTCATGAAATTGCGTATGCCTTGTCACCGCGCATCTTTGGCCTGCTTTTCGAGCATTTCGAAACGCCCGGCGAATTTACTGTGCATGATGTTCCCCCGGACAAACTGGCGACGGAAATTCGCAAGTTGAGCGATCTTGACGGCTTTTCGGTGACCATTCCATACAAGGAAAAGATTATTCCGTATCTGGACGGCATGTCCGAGGAAGCCCGTGTCATCGGCGCGGTCAATTCGGTGCGGATATCTAAAGGGCGACGTCTTGGACACAATACTGATTTGTCCGGGTTCATTTTCCCGATGCGGCGGGAAGCGATTAAGCCCGGTCGAGTGCTCATTCTGGGGCATGGCGGGTCGGCCCGGGCGGTTCTGTGGGCGCTGGTTAAAGAATACCCCGAAACCGCTTTCACGATATGCGGCCGGGATCACGACAAGGCGAGGAGTTTCGTGGATTCGGTCACGCAGGGTCTGGCCGATGGGCGGTCATTGACGCCGACGATATTCGATGATATCCTGGACGACGATCATTTTGATCTGATCGTCAATTGCACGCCTATGGGGGGCGGGGCGGTGCTTGACAAATCGCCGCTTCCGGACACCTTTCGTTTCGAACAATGCCGGGTTTGCTATGACCTGGTTTACCAGCCTGAGCGGACGCCTTTTCTGGAGAAAGCATCACAGCAAGGATGCCGGACGGTCAACGGCCTGCCGATGCTGGTGGTTCAGGCGGTGACGTCCTATGCCTTATGGACCCGACAGAAAATCAACGTGGGCGGCATAAGCACGCTCGTCTTGAAAAAGCTAGGCGTTGGGGAACTCTGAGCTATGTCCGCGCGCCGGTCGGTATTTTTATGCGGGTTTTCGGGCGGCGGGAAAAGCGAAACCGGCAGGATTCTGGCCGTTCGTTTGGGTTTAGAGTTTATCGATATCGATGAGGCGGTCGAAGCGGAACTGGGGATGTCGATTCCGGATGCATTTGACACCGTGGGTGAAACGGAGTTCCGCACGGTTGAAAGAGAAGCCATTGGGACTGCCGGCCGGGCCGGCATCCGGGTCATTGCTCTGGGAGGGGGTGCCGTCGCGGAGAGGGGGACTCTCGAATATATCAAACGGCGCGGGCTGGTCGTCTACCTTCGGGTATCGCCGGAAACGGCCTTTATGCGTCTTCAAGACAGCTATCGGCGTCCGAAGCTGAACGGGACCTCACGCGGAGCGGCAAAGTCAACGGATGATCTGCGGGCTGCCATCGTGGCGTTGATGGCCGAACGAGAACCATTCTACCG
>JAQVRW010000061.1 GCA_028700875.1 Candidatus Zixiibacteriota bacterium
GTGAACATCACGGAGGAGTAGGAGCGGAGGTTGACTCATGGAAGAAGTGAAGGCACAGAAACCGGTTTTGACGGAAAACGCCCTGAAGGTGCTGGAACGCCGTTATCTGGCCAAAGACGGCGCCGGAAACGTCGTGGAAACCCCGGAAGGACTATTTCGGAGGGTGGCGAAGGCCATCGGCCAGCCGGATCTGACCTACGGCGCCGCGGCGGCAGAGATCAAAACCGTCGAAGAACGTTTCTATGAAATAATGGCCGACTTGGACTTCATGCCCAATTCGCCGACCCTGATGAACGCCGGGCGGCCCCTAGGGCAGTTGTCGGCCTGTTTCGTGCTGCCGATCGACGACAGCATGGAATCGATTTTTACAACAGTCAAAAATACCGCCCTGATTCATAAATCCGGCGGCGGTACCGGTTTCGCCTTTTCGCGCCTGCGGCCCAAGAACGCCGTAGTCGCCTCCACCTCCGGGGTGGCTTCCGGCCCCATCTCCTTCATGAAGGTTATCAACGCTGCCACCGAGGCGGTCAAACAGGGGGGGACCCGTCGCGGCGCCAACATGGGCATCCTGCGGGTGGATCATCCCGATATCCTGGAATTTATCTCCTGTAAAGATAATCTCGACGAGTTGACCAATTTCAATATCTCCGTGGCCATCACCGACGCTTTCATGAAAGCGGTCGAGGACGATACGGCCTATGATCTCATCGATCCGCGCACTGGCCAGCCGCATGTCAAGAGCGGTGCGGTGTCCCGCCTGCGTGCCCGCGATGTTTTCGATCAAATCATCGCCCATGCCCACGCCACCGGGGAGCCGGGCGTCATGTTTATCGACCGGATGAACGAAGGCAACCCGGTCCGCAAAGTTGGCCTGTACGAATCCACCAACCCCTGCGGCGAACAGCCGCTTTTGCCGTATGAAAGCTGCAATCTGGGGTCGGTCAATCTGGCCCATATGCTGAAGGCGGTCGCCGCCCCGGACAACCCGCGGTCGCTGTACCGCTACGAGGTGGACTGGGAGCGCCTGGACGGCACCGTTCGCGACGCCGTCCATTTCCTGGATAACGTCATCGAAGCCAATCGGTATCCGTTGCCCGAAATCGACGTCAATACCAAGAGCAACCGCAAGATCGGCCTGGGAGTCATGGGTTGGGCCGACATGCTCCTGCTCATGGGCATCCCGTATCATTCCGAGGAAGCCTTCCAACTGGCCGAAAAGCTGATGGCGCGGGTCAACCGGGTCGGCCATGAGGCCTCGGTGGAACTGGGACGGAAGCGAGGCCATTTCCCTCTCTGGGAACGGTCGATGTATTATCAGGGGGGAGTCGGGCCCGAAATGCGCAATTCGACCGTCACGACCTTGGCTCCGACCGGAACCATCTCCATCATCGCCGGCTGTTCCTCCGGCATCGAACCGTTGTTCGCGATCAGTTACATCCGCACCGTCATGGACAACACCAGGATGGTCGAGGTCAACCCGTATTTCGAAAAGATCGCTCGCGAGCAGGGTTTCTATTCCCCCGAGCTGATGGAACGAATCGCCGAAACCGGCTCCATCCAGGGATTCGCCGAAATCCCCGAAGAGATCAGGAACGTATTTGTCACCTCCCATGATATCTCTCCCGGAAACCACGTCCGGATGCAGGCCGTGTGGCAGAAACACACCGACAACGCGGTGTCCAAGACGATCAACCTGCAGCGCGATGCCACGATCGATGATGTCCGTGAGGCTTACGAGCAAGCCTTCAAGCTGCAGTGCAAAGGGGTGACGGTATACCGCGACGGGTGCCGCGCCGATCAGGTTTTATCCACCGGCGGCACGTCTCCCACGGCAACCGCGCGCGAAACCGGCGGCGACGTCCCCGGCGGCAGCAAGATGAAAGACCGTCCCGAGGAACTCGAAGGGATCACGGTCAAGATCAAGACCGGGTACGGCAATCTGTATATCACCGTCAATACGCTTGATGGCAAACCGTTCGAGGTCTTCGCCCAGATCGGCAAGTCGGGCTACTCGACCATGGCCGACACCGAGGCGATTTGCCGTTTGATTTCACTGGGCTTGCGGTCGGGAATTCCGGTCAGTAACATCGTCGACCAGCTCAAGGGAATCGGAGGTTCCTCGCCCGTGTTCGGCAACAGCGGGTTGATCTCATCTATTCCCGACGCCATCGCCATCGTGCTGCACAAGTATTTCGGCAACGGCAAGGCCTTGGAAAAAGACCTCGACCTGTCCGTCGAGTTCTGTCCCGACTGCGGTGCCAAAATCGAGCATGAATCCGGTTGCATCGTCTGTCGGGGTTGCGGATATTCCAAGTGCTGAATAATCGGACGGCCGGGAAAGACCATATGGTCTTTCCCCGTTGCCGGGAGTGAATGGTATGGCGGAATCGTTTATTCCAGCTGGCAGGACATCGGCGGTCAAGAAAGGGGACGTGGCGTTCCAGCTTCAAACCGAGTATGCCCGTCTGCCTCATCCCCGCGTTACCACTTCCGTTTCCCTCAACGGCCGCATTCTGCATAAAATCGAAAAGGAACTGCCCGGCGGGATTGATACCCTCGAACAGATGCACGAGGTCGAGGACGTCATCAAGGCGCAACATCTCGAAGTCGCCAAGGTCCTGCGGGAGACGCCGCTGTCCAGGGAGCCGGAGACACAGCCCCACCCGATCGAGGGGAAGATCCGCTCCGAGGAGGTTCGCAAACTGGACGGTGTCGAACGAGTTTTCCTGGTCACTCCCGACGGCGAGTTGATCGGCGACCGTCAGACCACGGCGCAATTTCGCAAACTCTTCAAGCATCTCATCAAGGAATTGCCGGAGATGCTCAAAGTCTTCTCCGCCCTGCCCGGTCCCGGCCGCCGTCGCGAAGACGGCATCTATGAAGTCGAGCCGGGCCGGATTCTCCTGGCTTCTACCGGGGCGGAATTCTACCTGATTCTGATCACGCCGGGGACGCGTTTGTCGAGTCTTGAAGGGAAACTGCGGAAGATTCTCTTTCCATAAAAAAGTGTGGAGAGAGAAGTTGGATTTGAAAAAGACTCCCCATTACACTACGGTAAAGGGTTTTTACAGCCACCCCGGTGTTTTGCTTTCGCTGCCATCCGTTACCGGATGGGTCACGGCGTACGCTCAACCTGAAGGGACGACCTTCATGAGTCGTGTGTTAGAGGTTTTTTCAAACGTACCTCTCTCTCCATATAAATAATTACGCGCATCCCCCCGGCGATTGCAACAACAATTTCGGCCGACAAACATTTCTCTTTTCATTCCCGCGCGGCCGTGTTATCATAATTATCTTGGAAATGATGTGGTGGAGAATAATCTGACGTGATCCAGGCCGTCGGGATCGATATCGTAGAGACAGACCGGATAGGGCAGGCGTATCACCGATACGGCGATAGGTTTTTGCGGCGGATATATTCACCCGATGAAGTCGCCGCATTGGCGGACCACGCGACGGAACCGGCCCACTTTCTGGCCGGAAGGTTTGCCGCCAAAGAAGCGATCATGAAAGCGCTGGGACGCTTTTTCGATCGGGGCGTGGCCTTGCGCGACATCGAAATACTGAACCTCCCCGCCGGGCAACCGTATGTCAGACTGAAACCGCATCTGGCGGGAAACTTGATCGGCAAACGAATATCGATATCGATAACTCACTCCGGCTGTTACGCTCTGGCGACGGCCGTAATTGAGGAAGAGGAATAAATGACCAACGACGAGATTCTGCAGATCTTTTATGACAGCAAAGCGATGCTTTCCGGACATTTTCTTTTAACCTCCGGACGGCACAGCGACGTCTACTTTGAGAAGTTCACTATTTTGCGCCAACCCCGGTATGTCGAAAAACTCTGCCGGTTGATGGCCGAGCATTTCCGGGACGACCGCGTGGAATTGGTGGTCGGGCCGACGGTGGGCGGCGTGATCATCGCCTACGAAACGGCCAAACAACTGGGAACGGATGCGATCTATGCCGAAGCCGGCGAGGACGGCAAATCCCGCATATTCAAACGCGGTTTTTCCATCGAACCGGGGACGCGGGTGTTGATCGTGGATGATATTCTGACCACCGGCCGCTCGGTGCAGGAGGTGATCAACCTCTGCCGGTCGTATAAGGCCGACATCGTCGGGTTGGGAGTCCTTCTGGATCGCTCCGGAGGCGCGGTCACCTTCGACGCGCCGTTGAAACCGCTGGCCACGGTCGCCGCCCAGAGCTGGGAGGTGGCCGGGTGTCCTCTCTGCGCCAAAGGAGTTCCCCTCACGCAACGCGGCAGCAGGAAACTGTGACGAGAAAAACGAGGCTTGCATGAAAAGATCGCTTCACATCGCCGCCGTCGTCGCGGCCCTGGCGTTGATAACCGTGGCTCCCGGCCTGGCCCGGGAGTTCAATCCCGCCCTGGTCGGGTACGGGGGGAAAATCGGATTCAGTCTCACCAATGTCTCCAATCATCCTCAGAAAACGGAGAATCACACCGGGTACCTTATCGGCGGCCTGTGCAACTACCCCAAGACCGATCTTATCAGCTTCCAGATAGAAATCATGCTTTCCGGCAAGGGGTTCACCGTGCCCGATACGACGGTGTATGATACCGGCAATGTTCTCCTGGGACGGCTCGAAGCCACCTGGCTCCTTCAGTACATCGAAATGCCCGTGTTGGCCAAGCTATCGCCCATTCGGACGGGCAAATACCGGCCGTACGTTATCGGAGGAGGGTACGCGGCCTTCCTCGTGCACAGCAAGCTCCGGTTGAAGGATAACCTGCTTGAACTCGATTACGATGTAAACAACACCAAAGGTCTCGACGTCGGCGGCATCGGCGGCGTCGGTATCGATATGATGGCCGGGCGGGGATGGGTGTTCTTCGAGATTCGGTATGAGCAGGGCTTGATGTCGGTGATCAAGGATACCGACTATAAGAGCCACGCCTTGTCCTTCCAGGCCGGATACTGGTTTTAGGCATCTATCGGGCCGTATTGGCCTTCAAAGTCGGCAATATCCCTATATGACCGCTCCCTTGCGGAGCGCATCCCAAGCCTGTCTGTTGTTTCAAATCCTTGAATAAAATCTGGACTCCATGGTAACCATCTGTATACCTTGCATAAGGCCGGGCAGGGATCGTTGTCTGGGCGCATCAGGGGGGCAGGCATGGAGGAGAGAGATGATTGCCAACGGCTTTGACCGTCACCTCACATTTTTGTCGGCATTCCGGAAAAATCTCGCCGCAATCGGCCGGGGTAAGTTATTCCATTATATTATGAGACGGAGCCAACCATTCGGCACTGTTGCATAGGCGCGGTCAAGAAAGCCTCCTGACCGCGCTTTGTTCGTGTACTATCCCGTTACCACCAAATTTGCTTGCCGGTATCGAGCGTGAAAATCCGTTCCTCGCGGTCGGAATCCTTCGCCACCAACCAGTACAGTCCACCTTCAGGCACGTTTTCGAATTGCACTGCTCCCTTGTCATCGGCCTGATATTTCCCCGCCGTCTGCCAACCGTCGCGCCAGAAAAACAATTCGTATTCCGTGCCGGGTGTCAGAAACGCGTCGACCGAACCATCGGTGGAGGCCTCCAACTGCCGCTTGGTGGTTGCGACCAGCCGCATGGACGATGCTTTCGCGTCGTCGGCGATATAGGCTGACTGCGAACAATCGTCGCGAAGGATAAACGCCGGCCCAGCGGGCGCTGTCTTTTCGTTGAGATACAACGCCGGGAGATAGGCGATATCGGGACGCATAGCGGCAAACGTGACCGTTTGCCCGGTGATGCGGCCCCATTGAATCGGTTGCCATTCGCCGGAATTGAACACGCAGATGTAGGCGATATCCACCGAATCGGGGACCGCCTGCGTCAACGTCACCGTCACGTTGCACACCCTGTCGTAGTCGGCGGTGACATCGATATAGTTTTTGCCCGCCAGCCATCCGGGCAGCTTTTCCTGTTTATGTTGCTGAAACGCCAGGTTGTCGGGATTCTTGCCGTACATCTTCCGGTAAACCTTGGCGAATTTGTTGGCCAGATGGTAATCGCCGGGGTTGGCCTCGGCCCCCATGAACGGCACCACCTTGCCGCCCGGCACGAGAATCGCATTCCAGGCATGATTGTTGCCGGCGTCGGCCCAGGCGGGCGTGTAGTCGCTGGTGACCGCCAGGCCGTTGGCCCGCATGGCGAAGATGGTCAGGTTGGTCATGTCCTCGCACCGCCCTTTTCCCTTGGCCATCATCTCAGTCATCCCCTGGTCGGTCGGATGGAAATAATAGCGGGGGTCGAACCCGAACCAGGTCATGATATCCTTGTTGATCAACCGCGCCGCCTCGATCGGGTCGGTCATCGTGCTCTCCAGACTGGCGTATTTATCCCAGAACACCGGCCGCCAGTTTTCCAGCGGTTCATTACTGCCGCGGTAGGGGAGGACATACTGACAAAACTGGTCGAAGGTCAAATGTTTGGCCCACGGCTTTTCTTTCCAGGCGCGGAACGCATAATCGATATGCATGATCAATAGATCGGCCGTGATGGTGCGGAGGTCATCGTTGACATCTTTCTTTTTATAATCCAGCACGCCGTATTTCTTCTCCAGCGTGTCGAATGACGCCGTCAAGCCCTCATAGGTCGGGTAGACGAGCGGATCGAACGGAACGACGTTGTCGGTTGTGTCCTTCAGCGAGTAAGTGACATAGCTGTGTCCTTCCATATTCCCGATCAGGAAATAGGCGGCCATGAATTTCAGCGTGTCGCCGGAGGCCGCATAATGCGCCAGCACCTTTTCCAGTTCCCCGCGATTGGTCCCGGCCGAATCGAGCGCCGCGATGATATCGGGGGGATAGGTCGTTTTCGCCGGCGGATCGGCGGCATAGGCGCCAATCGCCGTCAGGATGATCATGATGGACAATAAAAGACGGTTCTTAAACATGCTACCCTCTCAACGGGTATGAGGTGGAGTCTATCATTGTCCTAATCTGATACTATTCGCCTGCCGCTGTCAAGCGATATTCCGGCCTCGCGGAACCGACCGGCGGCGAACCAGCCTATTGCCGGCCTTCAGGGTAAATTTTGAACAGGGAAAAACCCGAAACATAGTGGTCCGGATTTTCGTATTACATAACTAACAGATTGGGTATTTCATGCAGGAGGTTATCGGGCAATGAAGAAAAAAACTTGGGGTATTTGGGCTTCCTCGGTCTTCTGGGGTTTACCGGTATTCTCGGTTCGGTCACCGGCATCGATGCGCTGTACGGACTCTACGGATTGTTCGGCTTCTATGGTTTCTTCGGTCCCTTTTCCATCCCCGAGAACGCGTGATGCCGGTCGCCCCGTCCCGCCCATGACGGGGTCGGCAATTGTGTGCCCGGTCCGCCCGTGGCGGATCCACATCTGCCAGGGTGCCCCGCTCCGCCGCGGCAGACGGTGGGGTAATTGTAGGTAAAGCGTCCCCGCGCTTGACAATATTCTTGTCGAGGTGCCCCACCCACAGCCCGCCTAAGGCGGGCGACGGGTGGGTTCAAAGTGATTGTATCTGAGAAATCGCGCAATCGCCAGTGTGCCCTGCCGCTTGCTGTGGGTACGTACGACATGACCTATCTCGCCACCCGATGCCGGTCGATCCAATATCCCCAGATGACAAACAACCACGCGGCCAATCCGACATATCCGATTGCCTTGGGGTCGCTCGGCGGCGGGCCATAATACCCACCGAAAGCGATGGCAACCAACAAAATCATCAGCGCCCAAAAAGCAAAAACACCGACTTTATCCTTGGCACGCGATGTCCGCAGGAAAAACATAATGCCAAGGACGAAAAGCGCCAACTCCACAATCAGGCTGCCGTAGAACGAATTCCACAACCCCCAGCCGAAATAGGCATTGACTCCCGGCGCCAACGGCAGGTCCGGCCGATGAGTGACTAAATCCAGCACCCAGTGGGAGAAGACGACTCCGCCCAACACGATCGCTCCTCTGCGCGACTGGCGGAACCAGAAGTATATCAGCGCAAACAGTACCGCCCAGACCAGTGCTCCGGCCAGGCTGTGCGTGTAGGGGTAATCGTACAGGTTCAGGGGCGTCACGACCGTGTTGCCCGGCTCGACCCGCACATGTTCGAGGCCCAACAGCAGGAAGATCGGCCAGAGCAGATCGATGAACTGGGTGGCCAGAAGCAGCGTCCCCAGGCTTACTCTCGGGGCGTATTTCTTCGCCCCCAACCCCACCGCCATATGACCAAGGAACATTTGACCTCCCGTCTAACACGCGATAGGCATGCATGAGTGATCATACAGGTTTAAACGTTGTCGGTCAAGTTTTCGCGGTGGACGGGGATAGGGGCGACCGACCGTTTACGAATTGGCGATTGATGGCCGATTCCACGCTTTCAAACCCTGCCTCTAAAGAGGCAGGCCACCCGCCCGTTTTTTTGAGCGGCAAGGCACTTTGAAACCCGGACGAACGTCCGGGCCACCCGCCGCTGTAGTATATTCAAGTGATTCGTTTAGACTATGCCCCTCGCAATTCCAGTTTATTTATGACTTCCGCCGGTATTTCTGGTCTTGTCGATTCCACAAGATACGGAAAATATTCTTGATCAAAATACATAGATGCCGTATTGCCGCTGCCAGCGCGCACAACTGTCTCCTTACCCATCATTAAAAGGCAGCCTACATTTCTCATATGACCCGTAATTTCCCAATCTCGTAGCTTTTCTCGAATCCGAGTACCGAAATCCAACGATGGCCAATTTATAATTTCTGGCACCTTTATTGCCACTATGCGGGAATAATCATTTGCTCCTCTTTTGCTTTGTCGCTTTCCCTTTGCAGCCTTTAATAGGTCATTGACCAGCATATTGTTGTCCATCCCCCTTGAGGACTTTTGTATTAACAATACGCATTCAATTAGCACCCTCTGCTTGTCCCCAGTGATAACCTCTAAATCAGCGAAGGAACTGCCCCCGATCCAATGTGTCTCAATACCACGATTGATAAAGCGCTCTCCCGTACGAAATTCGAAAAGTAAATGTTCTACATAGCGGGGGTTTCTAAGACGATGTTTGAGATCATCTAAGCGTCCATGGTTTCTACAATCACGCCAAAATAAATCTACATACCTGGCGAAGCGGTTTAAAGATATTAAACAATCACTGCTGCAATATTGTGAATAATTTGCGCCATTATCGCACCACTTATCATATCCATCTATATAGGGGCGCCAAAATGCGTTTTGTTTTGCGATATGGCCACCCAATAGATCTTTTAAGATATCGATTGATCGCCTAATATCCTTGATTATTGCGGAATTTTCATAATCATTAGCCATTTATTCTCAAACTCCGTCCAATGATATTGTAATTAGGACTTATCCCATGTCTGCCACCTGCGCTGTTCCTCCTATTCCCATTCGATGGTGGCCGGGGGTTTGGAGGAGACGTCATAACAGACCCGGTTGACGCCGCGAACCTCATTGATAACCCGATTCGATATCCGCGCCAGAATATCATCCGGTATCCGCGCCCAATCCGCCGTCATGCCGTCGGTAGAGGTCACGGCGCGAAGCGCAATCACGTTCTCATACGTCCGCATGTCTCCCATTACGCCCACCGATTGCACCGGCAGCAGCACCGCGAACGCCTGCCAGATTTTATCATACTGCCCGCTCGATTTCAATTCGGAAATATAAATCGCGTCGGCGTCGCGCAGGATACGCAACCGTTCATCGGTGATTTCGCCGATCACCCGCACGGCCAGGCCCGGTCCGGGGAAGGGATGCCGCCCGATAAAACTCTCGCTCAATCCGAGCTTCCGTCCCAAGGTCCGCACCTCGTCCTTGAACAGCTCCCGCAACGGCTCCACCACTTTCAGATGCATCTTGTCCGGCAGGCCGCCGACGTTATGATGCGACTTGATCGTCGCCGATGGTCCCTTGAAACTGGTGGACTCGATGACGTCGGGGTACAGCGTCCCTTGCGCTAGATACTTCGCATCCCCGACCGACCGCGCCGCCTCCTCAAAAACCTCGATAAACGTCCGGCCGATGATTTTCCGCTTGTGTTCGGGATCGACCACTCCGGCCAGGCCATCGAGAAACAGTTTAGAAGCATCCACCGCCCGCAGGTTTATCCCCAGCGTTTGGTACGAGGCGATCACTTCCTCATATTCATTCTTGCGCAACAGGCCGTTGTTGACGAAGATCGCTGTCATCTGATTCCCGATGGCTTTATGCAACAGCGTCGCCGCCACGGTCGAATCGACTCCGCCGGAAATCCCCAAAATGATTTTATCCTGCCCGATAGTCTCCCGTAGCTGCCTGATCGATGATTCGATGAACGATTCGGTCGTCCAGTCGCCGGTCAAGCCGCAAATGTCAAACAGGAAATTGCGCAGAATCTTCGTTCCTTCGGTCGTGTGCATGACCTCCGGATGGAACTGCACGCCGTAAAACCGCCGCTTATCATCGGCCACCGCGGCATAGGGAATATCGCTGGTCGTCGCCAGCCGCGCGAACCCGTCGGGCAGGGCATCGACCGAATCGCCGTGGCTCATCCAAACCTGGCTGGGGGAGGCCACGTCTTTAAGCAAGCGGTTTGGGGTCGAGATATCGATCATCGCCCGGCCATACTCGCGGAACTCCGCCCGCGAGAGTTTCCCGCCCAATTGCAGCGCCATCAAATGCAAACCATAACAGATGCCCAATACCGGCAGGGAGGTCTCATAGAACGACAACGACAGTTTGGGGGAACCGTCTTCCAGCACGGACGCCGGCCCGCCGGAAAGGATATATCCTTTGACGTTCCGGCCGCTCAGCTTGGTCAGGTCGGCATTAAAGGGTAAGATTTCGCAATAGACATTTTGTTCTCTTACCCGTCGGGCGATTAACTGCGTGTATTGAGATCCGAAATCCAAAATGACGATCATTTCGTGACCGGAAGCCATCGTGTCATCCCTGCTTTCTGATAATGGTGTCTTTATTCCAATGTAAATCATCCCTGTCGGGGAAATCGACGTTGTAATGCAACCCGCGCGATTCCTTGCGGCGTGTGGCCGACTCGATAATCAATTTGCCGATCGTGACCATGTTGCGCAATTCGATGCTGTCGTAGGACAATGGATGGGAGGAATAGTATCGGTCCACGCTGTTGTCGATGACGGCCACCTGCTGCACCGCCTCATTGAGACGGTAGGTCGAACGCACGATGCCGACGTAATCCCACATCAGTCGCTTCAATTCCCGCCGGTTGTACGAAAGAATCACTCGCTCGCGGGAAAGCTGGGCCGCGGCGTCGTGGGGGAACTGAGTCGACGGCGGCATGATGGTCGAATTGTTTTTGAAATCCTTTATGGCGGCGTCGGCGGCGAACTGGGCCGTGGCGATCGCCTCCAGAAGCGAGTTGGATGCTAATCGGTTAGC
>JAQVRW010000062.1 GCA_028700875.1 Candidatus Zixiibacteriota bacterium
GGGCGGAATTTCTACCATAAAAAAAGCTCCCCCGGCTGGTCAGGACTCAGGACTTTCAAGATTGTCTTTTCTTATAGTCAGATACAACTATTCATGACCTGTGAACCGAGACGGGGGATCGACCCCCATCTTGCGTTGCCGGACAAAAAGTCACCTGCCATTGTGATATTAAATATGAAGGGGCCGGTTCATCACCGGCCCCCATGCTATTTCTCTCTGATTGCTCTTACTTACGGACAACACTATGCCGGGCCGTCGCGGAAGACATAACCAGATCGCATCCGCCGACGCCTACCGCCCCAGAAGCTGCTTCACGATCTCCGCGCCGTTTTCCCAGAAGATCAGGACGACGCCCATGAGGGCGCCGCCGGCGACAATACCTGATGCCACCGGGAACATGTATTCCTCGCACTGCTTCGCATTCCTCTTCTGCCAGCCGTATGCGATCAAGGCGCCGAGGAAGAATAGCAAGCCGTAGAACCACTGGAATACCCAGGCCAGGCCGACACCCGCCGCCGAAGGGATCCACTTCTGCTGCTTGGGAAACAGGCGGGGAAGGATCGGCAGGATGATGCCGAGGAGGCCTCCGATCACGATGGACCATATCTTCACGGGGTGCATCGTGCTGAGACCCTGGGCCATGGCTTCGGCGACGCCCTTCCAGGTCTGCGCGGCCGGAGCGGGAAATTGATCCGTGCCCAGCACGCTGGCATTGGGGACAAGGATGCGGAATGCCGCCACGGTAACAAGCGTTCCGACAAAGATTCCGGCGAACTGGGCGATGAACTGTTTCCGCGGATTAGCTCCGAGGAGATACCCGCTTTTCAGATCGGTAAGCAGGTCGGCCGAGGAAGTTGCCGCCCCGGCGGTGATGTTGGCCGCCATCAGGTTCACATTCATGTTTCCGGGGGAGAGGGCGCCGAAGGTGAGCTGCGTGATTTTGCCCATGGCTCCCACCGGCGTCGTATCGGTCTCACCAGTTACGCGGCAAGCTACCAAAGCCAGCGCGAAACTTAAAAGTACGGCGACGAAGCTCTGCCAATAGGGCATGTCGAAAGTGACGTGTGCCAGGATCGAGAGGGCAATTAACGCGACGACCTGCCCGATGAGGAACCACGAGCCCGGAGTCTCGATCGCGGCGAGTTCGTCACGCTTCTTGTTGCCGCGCTTCAGGAGCATGTCTCCCAGTCCCTGGAACGCGCGCACGGCGCTCTTCCACTGGAAAAACACCGACAGAATCCCGGAGGTAACCATGCAGGCCGTGCCGCCCCAGAGGGTCCACTGGACCAGGGATCGAAAGCCCTGCAGGCCGGCGGCCTCCGGTACGTTCGCCTGCACCCAGGGGACGAAGATCATCCAACAAGCAATTGAACCCACAATCATGCTGGCGGCCACGCGCATCCCCACGAACATTCCGGCGGCGATGAAGATCGGATCCCAGGCGAACGTGACCGTCCGTCCGACCCACGCCTCACCGAGGGCCGCCGTGTTGAAACGGGCCACCAGGGATGATATTTGGAAAGCCTCCAGGCGGGAGCTGATGAGCTTGAGGCCGTCGGTCAGGAAGGCGCTCGCCATCGCCAAAAGCCCGGCGATACCCAGGGCGCGCGCGGCGCGCATCCCCTTTTCCCCCTTGGCGTGAAGCGCCCGCAGCGTCTCGGCGGCGGCGATCCCGCTGGGAAAGCGGAGTTGCTCGACATTGATCATCTGCCGTTTCATGGGCACGGCCATGGTCACGCCGAGAATGGCGACGAAGAAAACCCAGAGCAGCATGACCGAGAGGGGAAGCGTCTGATTGTAGATCATGATGTAGGCGGCGAAGGCCGAGATCAGGGTCCCGCCGGTGGAAGAGCCGGCGGCGCTGGCCGTGGACTGCATGCAGTTGTTTTCCAGAATCGTCATTTGCGTCTTGGCCAGTCCCATCTTGTAGAAACTGGTCCAGATGGCGTAGGAGAGGATGCAGGCCGTGATGGCCACGCCGAAGCTCCAACCGGCCTTGAGACCGATGTAGATGTTGGTCAGCGAGAGTACCCCGCCCAACACCCAGCCCATGATGATGGAACGCCAGGAGAGCTGTTTGATCGTGTCGCCACGGCCGAGGTAGCACTTGTCATACCACTGGCGCTCGATTTCGTCCGGGGTCCCTTTGAATCCTTCGACGGGGAGCTCGTAATTCTCATAGGCGTCGTGCGGGATTGCCGTATCGCCGCCCCCTGAAGGGCGCTCTGTCTCTTGGTCCATCGACATGGGCGAGGTCTCCTTGCGAGTTGGTCGGCATCGGCCGACCAGGTGACTTTAATCCATATTTTGACCCAAGATAACGTGATTCTCCCGGTTGGCAAAGACGTTTCTGCCGCCTATGCGGGTGTCTTGAAGTCCAGTGCACGTACGGCCTTAACCTGCTGTTCCGCCTGACGGCCGGGGTTGGAGCGGAAAGTGGGCGGGAAGGCGGCGGGCTGGGCATCCCATATCGGCATCATGTTCTTGCTTCCGAATTGGCATCACGGATGATAGCCTGAATACCATTTGGAGTTTTTGGGGACAGTCGTCGTATCTCGGGGTGACCGTTCAGACAAGAAAGGGATGCACCTGCGTCGACACACCCCCTTTTATATTGATAGTCATCATAAGTCTCCCGGTTGGGTTTGGACTAGTCCGCCACGGCGGACTGATTTACCCCGCCATCGGCGGGACTCAACCCAGAAAAAAGGCAATAAAAAAGCGCCCCGGCTGGGCGATCTTCGAACCTTCCAGCCAGTTGTTGATTGCCTGAAAGCGGTCGCGCAACCTATTATCTAATAGAATATTATACGAAATTACCAAGCCCGGCATGGCGATGATCACCATACCGGGGAAAGCTGATGGACGGTCATACAATCCCGTTTGGATATTTCGCGGCCGGCCTTTAGATTATATTGTTTTCAGAGGAAAAATCAATGCCCGATCAAGAATGGCGACTACGAGTCATCCGCGTCTTCATTTCTTCCACCTTTCGTGACTTGAAGGACGAGCGGGATTACCTGGTTAAGTTTGTCTTCCCTCAATTGCGGAGGTTATACGTGTCGCGGGGGGCTGGGGCGAAACGGACCTACGTTGGGGTGTGACCAATGAGCGAGTGGCCGAGGGGAAGATGTCGCCGACATGCCAGGAAGAGATCAAACGATGCCGGCCATACTTCATCGGCCTTTCGAGCGAACGATATGGCTGTGTGCGGGAGACGGTTCTCCCGGCGGTGATCAACAGAAAAGGAGCACGTGGTGGGTCAGGATAAGGAACGCCTCGGCGCGGAGAATGAACGCCTGCGATCCGCGGTCAAAGAATTGGCGGTGATCAATGAGATCCTCACCATGGTCAGTTCGACGATGTCGGAAGAAGAAATCAGCAGACACATCATGAAAAAAGTGGTCGTTGCCTTGAATGCCCGGGAAGCGGCGGTGTTCACCTTTTCCGATGATCCCGACCATCTCCAGCCGGTCACCTTCGTTCGAGGCAAACGGGACAGCTCTTCCCAAGTGACGACCAAGATCGATATCCGTGTGGCCGGATGGGTGGCCAAGCACAAGAAACCGTTGGTCATCAATGATGTCGCCCATGACCCGCTTGTTGGCGCGGCCTCGACAGAACCCTCTTCGTTGAAATCGATACTGGCCGTCCCGCTGACAGCCAAAGGTAAGCTATTGGGGGTCCTGACCGCATTCGACAGCGCCAAACCAGCGGGATTCGGTGAAGACGATGTCCGGCTTCTGGCCATCATCGGCATGGAATCGGCGCAGATATTGGAAAATGCCCGGTTGTATCGTCAGGAAATCCGGCTGAAGGAAATCCAGGGTGAACTGGCCGCGGCCAGAAAGATTCAATCCGGCCTTTTGCCGACCAGCGTTCCTCCGATCGAAGGATATGAAATCTATGCCGGGACAATGCCGGCCAAGGAAGTCGGCGGCGATTTCTTCGATTTCATTTCGTTCTCTTCCGAGCGCCTGTATTTTTCTCTGGGTGATGTGTCCGGGAAGGGATTGCCGGCGGCACTGCTTATGGCGACCATTCAAGCGCAACTGCGAGTCATCGTCAACCGTGAATTCAATCTCCCTCCGGGGGATATCTTAACCGAACTCAACGGCGTCACCTGTCAGCTGACAACCAGCGCTCAGTACGCCACAATGCTGGTCGGGTGTATCTCGGTGGCGGGGGGCGACATGACCATTGCCAACGGCGGCCACGTTTATCCTCTCTTGATCCGCGCCGATGGAACGATCGCCGAGATGACGGAATCAGGTCTTATCGTCGGGAAATTCCCGCAAGCCAAATATGAATCATGGACCTGCCGCCTCAACACCGGCGATCTCCTGGTGATTGCCAGCGACGGCATACAAGATGCCGCCGATGCTCAAGAGAATCAGTACGGCGAGGAAGCCTTCAGCCGCTTCCTGGTATCTCACCGGGACCTCCAGGCCGAGAAACTGTACGAGGCCGTGATCCGGGATGTTGACCAATACCGTGGCCAAGCAGAGCAATTCGATGATATAACACTGATGATTATCCAAAAGAAGTAGATGGCCGTTCCGACCCGACGAACATGTGCAGGGGATAGGAATCCCCTCCCTCCCGAATTACGATGTGGAACGAAGTATTACGTGCCATTGCTGCGAAATTGAAATAGCTTTCTTGATAACTCCCACATCACTTTAGGCAGATTTCGGTCCTGGCGCCGCCATGATTCATTGCTCCCTCTTGTGTTTTTCCAATATCGCCTGAAAATGCGGGTTGTTACGGAGAGAAGCAAGCTGCGGTGAGAGTTTCAACATGTTGACAGACAAGTTGGATGGTATCGTCAGCAAGTAGTCAAACAGCTTGATGGCCTCATCCTCCTGACCCGTCAGGGCGTAAACAATCGCGAGGTTGGTGACGTAGCCGGGTCCTTGAAGCGCGTCGGTAGAGATCGGGTGAAGTTCGGTGGCGCGCCGTGCCGCCTGTGTCGCCTTGCCGCTCTGAGCGAGTCCGGCGTAGACGGTTGACAGCGCACTCAACAGCCGCGCGGAGTCGGACACACCCGGGAGCGTACTCTCCAGATATACCCGGGCCGAATCAAAGTAAAGTCGTGCGATCTGCGGCTGGTTCATCAGGGTCAGCGTGTGCCCTTTCAAATAGTAATAATCCGAGCTGTCGGCCTGTTCCGGGAAGAACACGTCTCCGGGGGCATGCATCAGGCTCAGGGCATGATCATAGTTTCCGTCACAAAGATCATAGTACACTTCGAGCCAGGTAAGTTCGGGCCAACGGCCGTTACAGGCGAGTCCCGCATCGAGAACCCCGCGCGCTTCTCGTGTTTCCCCGGTTTGATTGAAAAGCGTCCATGATTTCACAGTATAAGCCCACCGATTATTGGGTTGCAGATCGATGGCCTGGTCGAATTGGGCCGCAGCCTCCGGATAGCGCCGACAGAAATGATATGTCATGCCCAGTTCGTATTTGTACCACGGATCACGGGGGCCGAGTTTGGTGGCCAACTGGAGACCGTCAATCGCATCGTCCCATTTCCCCTGGCGCCGTTGCACCCAGGCCGTGCTGGCAATGGCCAGAGCGTTGTTGGGTTGCAGCTCAAGCACTTTGGAGAATTCTTGAAGAGCCCGCCCGTAGTCACGAAGCCCGTGGTAGTAATACCAGCCCAGAGCCTGATGCGTCTCCGCGGTATTTGGAGCCAGACGCATGGTCGTGTCGATCATCTTCCTGGCGCTCTCCAATCTTTGTGGGGACGGGTCGGTTTGATCCCAATACATCTCGGTATAGAGAGAGCCTAACTCGGCATAGACCTGAGCGAAATCGGGCGCCAACTCGATCGCCTTCAGATACATCATCTCCGCCAGACGCATTTCCTTCTGTTCATAACCGGCGACGGAGAAATATTGCTTCCCCCTCAGGTAGTAGTCATAGGCCCGGGGATCAATCTCGGTTTTTCGGGACAACACCTCTTGTTCCGTTTGCAGCAGAGTGATATCCAATTCCGACGCCACCTTCCGGGCTATCCTTGACTGTACTTCGAAGACATCGGTGAGCACGGCGTCATACGTGTACGCCCACAGATGCAAGTCGTCGGAGACTCTGATCAGTTGCGGGCTGATCCGCACGCGGTTCTCCGATTCCTTCTTTTCCCAGCGGATAGTCCCCTCGAGGATATAGTCGGCGCCCAGTTCTTTGCCTATTTGTTTGACGATTTTGTCTGTGTTCTTGTACTGCATGGAACTGGTTCGGGATATTATTCCCAGGCCGGAGAGGCCGGCCAAACAGGTGGTGATCTCCTCTGTCATACCGTCGGCGAAGTACTCCTGATCGGGCGCACCAAGATTGGTAAACGGCAGCACCGCCAGCATCTTTCGCCTGGATTCCGGACTGCCGGCCCCGTGACGAATGTAGGTTGTTACCAGCCAGTATCCCGCGATGATAAGCATTACTGCCACCGCTGACGTTACCACATATCGGTTCCATAGATCCCGGCGCGGCGTCTTGCCCATGAACGACGGTCCCTGCTTGGAGAATGCCTTTAGGTCGGCCAGAAGATCATCGGCATGCTGGTAACGTTCGTCTTTCGATTTGACCAGCGCCTTGGACACGATCCGCTGGAGTTCATTTGGCACGCCGGTTTTGTACCGCGCCAGCGGCTCCGGTTCTTCATACGTGATCGAAAATATAATGGCCGGTTCATGTTCGCCCTTGAAGGGCAGCTGACCGGTAATCATTTCATATACAACGACACCAAAGGAGAAAATGTCGCTGCGTTCATCCAGGATTTCGCCCCGTGTCTGCTCGGGGGACATGTACGATAACGTCCCCATGGTTGAACCGGTCTTGGTTAGCTTGTCGACTCCTTTGATGGTGGCCAAACCGAAATCAAGAATCTTCGCCCGGCCATCCCGGTCGATCAGAATATTGGAAGGCTTGATATCACGATGGACTATCCCGGCTTTGTGGGCTTTGGCAAGTCCCTCGCAGATTTGAATGGCCAATTCGACTGTCTTATCGAGTGACGGCGCTTCTTCTTTGATATAGGCGTTGAGGGGCATCCCCCCGACATATTCCATGGCAATGAAAGGGCGTCCCTGAAAATCGGAGACTTCGTGTATGCCCACGATGTTGGGATGATTCAGTTTGGCGGCTGCCTGGGCTTCACGCTGGAAGCGAGCCCTTATGGCTTCATCTTGGCAGCAGTCAGCTGGAAGGAATTTCAAGGCTACATGGCGGTCAAGTTTCGTATCTTCAGCCAGATAGACTTCACCCATCCCGCCGGCGCCGATTTTCTCGATGATCCGGTAATGGCCGACAAGCGTGCCTGTGGTCAGACGCGTATCGGATTTCTCATTATCATTATTCTCATTGGCAGGCACAACAATCCCCCGAACCCGGAATCGATAATCGATATTGCCGTGTGACTGATGATAATCTAATAGGAAAAGATCAATGCAACAATGAGGAAAGCGGACAAATCAGGAATAGTTCTGAGTTCTGACCAGTCAGCAATATTATATCGTATTGTCCGGCATTGACTTAAATAAAAACTCCTTCGGCTGGTCAGAACTCAGAACTTTCGAAATCGTCTTTGTCCTTTGGTCATGTACGATCATTCTTGATCTATGAACCGCGACCGTGGAAATCGAAACCACGACTCAGTATGTGGAACAAGGACTTACGCCGTAGTGTGACCAAATTGTGACCGTTCCTTGCCCGACATCGAAAATACCCTGCGCTACGCCACACAAAAGTGATTCCCTGAAATCCCTGTGTTTTTCGTGTCTGTTTTCTACCTTCAGGTTGGGCTTGGGAAAACGGCATGAACTGGTTGAGCGGGCAATGGCCCTCCGAATAGTCATCGGATCGGCAAAATCAATCTTTTGAAATCGTGATTCTAACCGTACCTTGTGGATGAAGAGCAAAGCAACTAGGGCTCGGTCAATACCTGACTCTTTTCGCAGATGAAGATAAAACATCGCAATCGGCGGCATTTCATCGGTAAGGGACAACTGATATCAATTAGGGATTAGCTCTCTTTTCAATCGTTCGGACGATTGCGCGTCCTGACGTTCTGATATATTATGATAGGCAATTGTTGTTTCTTTTGGCGGAAGAGAATATCGTAATCGATTTATTTTTGCTGTCCATTCCGCCAATGGAGAAGGTCATATTAGCATAACGATCGCCGGAAAGGAAATACCTGTTTTGCAAAACGGCTCAACCAGCTCGATCATCAAGCGGATTGCATTCGTCGGCAACTACCTGCCGCGCCGGTGCGGTATCGCCACCTTCACCACCGATTTGTGCGAGGCAATCGCCGCCGAAAATGAAGGGACGACATGTATCGCCCTTCCGGTCAACGACACCGAGGACGGTTACGAATACCCCGATCGCGTTCGCTTTGAACTCACCGAAAAAGATATTGATTCATATCGCCGCGCCGCCGACTTTCTGAATATCAATAATGTCAATCTTGTCTGTCTTCAGCATGAATACGGCATTTTCGGCGGCCGTGCCGGCAGCCACATCCTCGCCCTCCTGCGCGAGCTACGCATGCCGATTGTCACGACTTTGCACACCATTTTGGCCGAACCGGATCCGGATCAGCGGTGGGTGTTGGAGGAAGTTGCGGGTCTCTCAGATCGACTCGTTGTCATGAGTCAGCGCGGCAAAGATTTTCTGACAGAGATCTATCATGTGTCTTCGGACAAAATCGATCTCATCCCCCACGGGATCCCGGATGTGCCATTTGTCGACCCGAGTTTCCACAAGGACCTGTTCGGCGTCGAGGGGAAAATGGTCTTGCTGAGTTTCGGGCTGCTCTCGCCGAGCAAGGGGATCGAGAATGTCATCGAAGCCCTGCCCGCGATTTTGGCTGATCATCCCAATGTGGTCTATATAATCCTGGGCGAAACCCATCCTCACGTCAAGGAGACCGACGGAGAGGCATATCGGCTGTCGCTACAATGGCTGGCCCGTGAGAGAGGCGTGGAGGGCAATGTCATCTTCTACAACGGATTTGTCAGTTTAGAGGAGCTGATCGAATTTATCGGAGCCGCCGATATATACATCACGCCCTATCTCAACCAGGCGCAGATCACCTCAGGGACACTCGCCTACACCCTGGGCGCCGGCAAAGCGGTCATTTCGACGCCGTACTGGTACGCCGAAGAGATGCTGGCAGAAGAGCGGGGGGTCCTGGTGCCGTTTCGGGACCCGCCGGCGCTCGCGCAGGAAGTCATTGAGCTGTTGGATGACGAAGCCGGGCGTCATGCGATGCGCAAACGGGCCTATTTGTTCGGGAGGGAGATGATCTGGCCGCAGGTGGCGCGTCGCTACCGCGAGACCTTCGAACGCGCTCGGGCCGAACGTCGTCATTTCAGCCACCCGGGTTTTACGGTCAAGGCTCTCGATAAACATCCTGATGAGCTGCCGCCTTTAAAGCTCGATCATTTGCGCAACATGACCGACGAAACCGGCATCCTGCAGCATGCCATATTCACGGTTCCGAACTACCATGAGGGATACACTACCGACGATAACGCCCGCGCGCTGATTGTGAGTGCTCTCCTGGAGGACCTGGGTAATCAAGAGGCCTTCGAACTGGCCTCCCGTTATCTGGCTTTCATTTGGTACGCCTATAATGTTGAGACCCGGCGTTTTCGTAACTTCATGACCTACCAGCGAACCTGGCGGGAAGAGAGTGGTTCTGACGACAGCCATGGCCGCGCTTTGTGGGCACTCGGCACTGTATTAGGCAGTTCTCATACACCGGCGCTACACAGTATGGCCGGCTGGTTGTTCGAGCAGGCACTGCCCGCAATTATCGACACGACCAGTCCTCGAGCTTGGGCCTTTGCCCTGATCGGCATCCATGAGTACCTGCGTCGATTTGCAGGCGACCGTCGAGCCAACCAGGTTCGGGAGGAGTTGGCCGGGCGTTTATTGGCGTTGTATCAGACAAATCGTTCGGATGACTGGCGATGGTATGAAGAGGGGCTGACCTATTGCAATGCCGCGATGCCCCATGCCTTACTCATATGCGGCCAGTCGATACCCAATGCCGCCATGATTGATGCCGGGCTGGAATCGCTCGCTTGGCTGGCCGAATTACAGCGGGCCAACAAAGGCGGGCATTTTGTCCCGATCGGATCGAATGGCTTCTACCGGCGGGGCGGCCCTCGGGCTCTATTCGATCAACAACCTGTGGAGAGTCAGGCCATGGTGTCCGCGTGTCTTGAGGCGTACCGGGTCACGCGGGATGAACGCTGGAACAAAGAAGCCCGGCGCGCTTTCGAGTGGTTCCTCGGGCGCAACGACCTGAACCGCTCCATCTATGATCCGATAACGGGAGGATGTCGCGATGGTCTGCATCCCGACCGCCCGAACGAGAATCTCGGCGCGGAGTCTACGCTCGCTTTTCTCCAGTCCTTGCTGGAACTGCGCCTAGCAGAGAACACCTTTTTGTCCGTGGAGATGAGATCCAGATGAACAACTTGAATCCCGAACTCTTTCATCGCCATAAGCTCAATCCAATCCTGACGGCCGCTAATTGGCCCTATCCTGTCAATAGCGTGTTTAATCCGGGCGCCGTACTGTTGGCCGACGGCACGACACTGCTTTTGTGTCGTGTGGAAGATCGGCGCGGACAGTCACATCTCTGTGCGGCCCGCTCGGCCAATGGCGTGGACGGTTGGCGGATTGATCCGGAGCCGACCATGATGCCCGACCCTGAACATTTTCCCGAGGAGATTTGGGGCGTTGAAGATCCACGAATCACCTACCTTCCGGAACTGAGTCAGTACGCCGTTGTCTATACCGCCTTTACTCACGATGGACCGGGAGTGGCCCTGGCGACTACCGAGGATTTCCACCAATTCAAACGCTATGGGATTATCATGCCCCCGGAAGATAAGGATGCGACTCTGTTGCCGCACCGCGTCGATGGTCGGTGGGCGTTGATTCACCGGCCGGTCAGTTCGCCCAGGGCGCACATGTGGGTATCTTACTCGCCCGATTTAATACACTGGGGTAGTCACAAACTGATGCTGGAGGCTCGACGCGGAGGATGGTGGGATGCAAACAAGATAGGTCTCTCGGCTCCCCCCATAGAAACCCCTCAGGGTTGGCTGGTGATTTACCACGGTGTGCGGCAGACCGCGGCCGGTGCAATATATCGGCTCGGGCTCGCGCTGTTCGAGCTGAAATCCCCCGAGGTGTGCCTTAAACGCGGTAGTCAGTGGGTCTTTGGTCTCGAAAGTCCCTACGAGTTGCACGGTGATGTCGGAAACGTAGTCTTTCCCTGTGGGTACACTATTCTTCCCGATGGCGACACCATCCATTTGTATTACGGGGCAGCCGACACGAGCATAGCCCT
>JAQVRW010000063.1 GCA_028700875.1 Candidatus Zixiibacteriota bacterium
TGCCGCTGACTGAGCCGCAGATAGTTTGATACCGTTCGGATAACCATCACAGTCTTATAGGGTATACTTGATTATATTCTTATCGGATGGCGCGATTCCTCCCACGACTAAAGTCGTGGGCTTCCTCTCGCCGAGGATCATGATGTGATGGTCGGTTTCGTGCTGAATGTGGTCAGGGTCATCTTCGCATTCGTGCCGGTCTTCTTCTGTTCTTCGAGAAATGCGTTGAATCCACCGATGGTATCGTACTTAATCGCCTGCATCGAACCGCTCCGGTCCAACACACAGGCGACTTCAACTACCTCCGGAGATACCGCAACGCCATTCTTGAATACGGTCGTACTGGTTGTATTCTCCATCGTAATATTATTATCCGTATTTATATATAAACATTTGCTAATGAGTGAACATATCCATTCCAATACGGTCTCGCTCTCCCCTGCTTGAGAAGTAACCGGGCCCGTTTGGAAGTCATCGGCATCAACTGGTTTCGGTGAGTGTCCAGAACAGGGACCCTCATGGTATTCCCTCCACCCGGTCAAACCGGGGTATCATATCCCTTCGGAGTTGCGAAACAGGCTTAGTATCCGAAGATACGTCGGGTTCGGCGTGCCCAGAAGAGGAACAAGCTAGGGAAATACTCATCCGTTCGTGTAGCCCATAACGCTGCTGCATCGTTCAATGCCTCCTAATCTAACTGTTTCGTCTCGTTTAGCCGTTCACAAGCCCCCTGCGTTAGCGGGGGTAGTTGACCTGCTTCTTAAACCTGCTCTCTCCGGTGGAGATCTGTTTCAATCGCTGTTTTGCGGATTTTGTACCAACACTCTGGAGGATCTGGCGTCGCTCCTGATACCACTGTCGCACCTGCTCACAATCCGTCCCGGGCACCTGGGTACCGTCACTGGTTGTGGCAATGTTGATAACCCCCAGATATACCGCTGGCTGATATGGTGGCTCTTCCGGGACCTCGACAGACACATTCAAGTAAAACTGGTTCTTTGACCGGTCATAACAGAGATCCAACTCAGATTGGTTGGTCAACCGATACTTGGTCTGCATCGGAACTTTGATACGGCCGTCGATGGTCCAGAGCGAAATTATAGCGTCTCTGACCGAATACGTCCGCCCGTCATAGGCAATTGCACCATGAGGACGGAAGGTATGCAGGGTCCACTCTTCCCCCTTCTTGATGCTGACATAATAACTAGCTGCGACCTTTCGACACGCGAGGATCGTTATTTGAGTACCGATTGGGTATGGGTAGTCGGCACGAATGGATCGATACATCTGTTTCTGTAGTTCGAACCGGTTCACAACGTGGTTATGGTACACAAATTCAGAGATGCTGTTACACGCGGCGTTGACTACCTTCATGGTTGCCAGAAGCATCTGCTTCTGCTCCTGGGTTGGTAGCAACTTAATGCGGATTGTTTTCAGCATCTATATCTTTATCAGTGATGATCGCATAAATACCTTATGGTAAAACATATTCTGCAAACGATCTGTCAACTACCCACGACTAAAGTCGTGGGAGTAGTCAGGCCGGTAGAGTTATATACTTCCTGGTTCAATTTTTAAACTAGTGGTGAGAGGGATGGTCAAACAAATACCAGCGTTTGTCTATGGAAAGAAGATGCTGACGACGCGAGACACCCTGGTCAAGATCAACCAGTTTAATCATGACGTGGATGTCTTTACCAGTATCTTCGACAAGTGGCGGCAGGGCATTCATACGTATCAGGGTGGGCCGCTCTACAAGCCGATCGAGTCGCAGTTCATCATGAACACGGCAGATGACGCAACTGAACATTATATGACTCTGCGTGACCGGTATCGAGAGCTTGAGAGTGATTACAAAGGACTTCCTGAAGAGTGGCAGCGCAACCTGTATGATGAACTGATTGAGGCCAGGAAGAAGATGGAATACCTCAACCGGGTCATTCAACAGCCGATCACCGCCGGATCCGCGGCGCGCAGAGGAAAAGGCGCAAAATCTCTACTGGACCGGGCCAAGAAGGCTTCCGGGATCCAGACCTGATTTTTCAGCGGGCGTGGGGGGATTCGAACCCCCGATCGTCTGGTTCGAAGCCAGACGCCCTGTCCTGGCTGGGCCACACGCCCATATCTAATTGTTCTGCTGTCAGATCGCAAAAAATTAAAGGCCGAGGGTGCGCTGGATATCCGTCCACCCGGCCACCGGATCGTGGATAATATGATACGGAATCCGTTCGCTGTCGAGTAAATTCTGGATTTTGCGATCAAGGTCATGCGCTTCCTCTTCGGTCTGCGTCCGGCCGACCGGATTATATTTCTTCTTGCGATCCAGCAGGAAATTGACGTTCTGGTATTTGGTGAACCAGTGGAGCATGAGGTTGCGGAAGATCGGGTCGCGTTCACGGTCGTAGAGAATGGGGAGGATGATCGGCGAATCGGTCACAATATAATCGACCTGATCCCCGATCATCGTCATCCGATGGTTTTGTTTCGCAAACACGTATAGCTCGTCGGTCAACACCCGGTCGGCCTGCCGCCAGACCAGATCCTTGGCATACTCGGTAACGATCTCGCAGTTCAGGCCCAGACATTTGAGGTGGTAGAACGTGTTGGCCGCCAGTGTCGACTTCCCGGCCCCCGGTCCGCCGAACAAATTGATAATGATGGGGCTCTTCACCGGGCTTGGCGTCATCGGGATGTGCATGGTTCGGTATGACATACGGTATGACACGTTTGCTGTCCCTTATGATAAGTTTTTCCATGTCAGGCGCCGGTTTCCCCAATAGTTCCAGGCAAACGCCACCAGGATGCCGACCGGGTAGACCAGGAGGTCATTGTCCGATCCCGCACACGCGACGAGAAGGGAGAAGACCGCCAGTTGTACGACCATCCCGACCATCGAGACACTCTGAAACGCAAGAAACCGGGCGATCGATCGATCCGTTTTCTGAAACGTCCATCGGTCGTTGAGCAGGAAATTGCTGATGATTGAGGTCTCGATGGCGATGACCGCCGCCCCCAGGGGGGCGAGGACCAGCCCGTGCGCCAGGAGGGCATACATCCCCCAGTTCACGCCCACCCCGGTCGCCCCCACGACCCCGAACCGGCCGATCCGTCGCCACTCGTCCCAGACCCGGCTGGTCGGATTGTTGAGGGTATACAGAACCAGTTCCCCGACCTGTAGAGCATACTCCCGGATGGTCGACAGGTTCAGTTTGCTCGCCCCCTGTTTCCGGCTCATAAACCGATACGGGATCTCGGTAACCGACCGATATTTGCCTTTTGCCAGGATGTCCAAAGACAGCTTGTAGCCCCGACCCCGGATCGTGACCCCTTCTACTACCGATCGATGTAGTGCAAAAAACCCGCTCACCGGGTCGGTGATCCCGGGGAACAGCGTCTGGCCGAGCCCGGTCGCCCCGAGTGAGATGATCCGACGACGCCACGCCCAGTGTTCGATGCTCCCGCCCCGCATGTAGCGGGACCCGATCACCAGATCATGGTCCCGGAGCGCGTCGAGAAATTGCGGGATCAACGTGACGTCGTGTTGCAGGTCGGCGTCCGTCACCAGAATACGGTCCGCGCGCGCGTGCGTAAATCCGTCCAGGAGCGACCGGGATAGTCCGGGTTCAGTTGTCCGCACGAGATATTGAACGTTCGGGTGCGTTTTCTGGTACTCCCGCACGATCGCGATCGTGGCGTCCTGCGACCGGTCGTCGACCACCAGGATCTCGCCATCGATCTGATTCTCGGAAAATACCTGCTCGATCGTGGCAAGTGCCGTGCCAATACTCTCGGCCTCGTTCAACGTGGGGAGGATTACCGTGATCTCCGGCACCGGGGATGAGGTGTGGGCATCCATTCCTGTCATATGAAGTGTATGATAGGATATACCAGATGGATCAAGGACGGCTCAACGGATACGGCTGCACCCACCCGTCGTCGCGGTAGGGAGTTTTGAAGACTGGGAAGACTTCCGCTTCCAGAACCCGGTCAAGATCGAAAATCTTGTCGCAGACTACGTCCGTGGTAGCCGCATCGAAGTCTTGTGACGGCCAGAGGTAGAGCGCAATCAAATCGAACTTCTCCGGGCAACAGCGTTCGTCCTGGTAAGTAAATGCTACGTTGATATCCGTGTTCAACAGGGGCATGAGCGAGACGGCGATCAGCATCATTTTGTCATACACGCGCGGGTAGCGGGCGACGTATTCGAGCATACCCGGGGTTGCCCGGAAGTCGATGTTCGGCGGGAATGCGACATCGTCGAATGCATAACAGTGGCCGCTCAGCGCCGGGTCGATATCCAGAATTGCGACAAACCGTTCTTCCACCACCCCGCGCTGATCCCGAATCGGCAGCGTGAGATACCGAACAACGGTATATTTCGATTTTGGCACGGCGATCAGGGGATACGGGTCCCCGTTCTCTGAACAGGCGTCGACCAGATAGAAGACCATACGTATTCTGCAGTGTCTTACAGGAAAAAGGTATGGATGATGAAGTGTTGCAAAACCTTCATATATCTAGATTGCGAAAAATGAGTATGCAACAATGTGATGTTATCGGATATACGTTCGTAATCGCCGATATCGGCGTCATCCTCCTCAACGGGGGGCTCGGGTTGTATAACTTTCTCGAACAGGCGTACGCCCTGGTGGTGGTCAACATGGTTGGCGTTGTCATTGGTGTGGCTGCTCTGCGCATGGCCGTTGCCACCATGCATCAGCGGCGAAATCTGGATCGTCTTCAGACATGCATCGATACCCTGGAATTGAGACTCAACCAGGACTGAGATGATGCGAAAATCTGTCTTTCGTCGCCGCCGGGATCCCCGGCCGCACGGCTCGGTCGATTGCATCGCGTGTTCCGCGCTCTGCGAAGTGCCTGCGTCCTACTACATGGGTATGGATCTGAACACCTGCAAGAAACGAACGATCTGTCCCTGTATGTTCGACCCGGTCCGGTACACCGGATGCATCCACGACACCCCCTCTGGAGATGCAACATGCGACTGATCATCGCCGGGTCCCGGGACTGTACCGACTATCAGACGATTTCGACTGAAGTGGATCAAATCATGGACGAATACCCGATCACCGAGATCGTATCGGGCGGTGCTCGCGGGGTCGACGCGCTCGGCGAACGGTACGCCCGGGAGCACGGTCTGCCCTGCACCCGGTTTCCGGCGGACTGGAGCCGGTACGGCAGGAGTGCAGGCCCGCGCCGAAACCGGGAGATGGCGGCGTATGGCGACTTTCTGATCGCGTTCACCAGCGGTGGGCCCGGGACCACCAACATGATCCGGGAGATGCGGCAGGTCGGGAAGCCGGTTGTCGTCGTCGACCTCTGACCTTTTTTTTGTACGTCGGTATACCGGGTAGGTGCGGCGCGGTACCGGTATACCGGTTCCAGTGGAAATGGACCTCGGCGTGATCGACTTGATCCGGCGATCCGGCATCGTTTTTTTCAGTCATTCTATTTAAAGGTTTCTGCGTTCATCTTCCTATGGGAATGGCCGTATGCCGATCTATCGGATTTTTCGGCCGACCAATCGGAGCCTGGATTGAGGAGATAAGTTCTCCTATAAAAAGGTTCTTTATAATTATGAGGTTCCAGTGGAAAGGTAGGTTGTTTCGGTTCTGAACACCCCGACGACCCCTGCGCCGGAGAGATTGGATCAGTTGATCGACTGGTTTCTAACCGATCGCGTGATCGACTTGTACGGGTTGATCGGGTCTCCCTCTTCTGGATCTCTGTGAGGTAGTATATTTATACTGTAGGAAGGTTTATCGATTGTGAAAAGATCCTAGGTAAGGAAGACCCGATCAAGTCGATCAAGTCGATCACAACATATCCATCGGTGGATAGGGCTCCGATGCAGAAATCCTTATTGTGACACAACCGGAATCCTTTATCCGGCAACCTTAATGTCGCAAACTCCAAATCGGGGCAGTAGAACAGAGGGATTATTACCTCAAACTGGCCATCTATAGACAATGACCCGTATCATCACTCGCTCATCCCTCCTGGCCGTCATCGGGGTTACGATCATTACCGCGTTTCTGCGTCTTTACCACCTTGATTTCAACGCGATCTGGATCGACGAAGCTGCCACCCTCCGGTTCTCGACCGGTTCGTTCCTTGACATCTGGCAGTATACGGCGGCCGGTGAGTTCAATCCGCCCGGGTTCCACTGGCTGATCCATGCCGTCATCTCGATTCTTGGGGTCTCCGAATGGAGTCTGCGGTTCCTGCCCATGGTGGCCGGAGTCTGCACCATTCCCGCCGTCTATGCCGCAGCAACCCTGCTGTCGTCCGACCGGCGGGTCGGGATCCTGGTGGCCGTGCTGACTGCATTATCCCCATTCCACATCTTTTATTCTCAGGAGGGGCGGGCGTATACCGCCATGCTCTTGTGTTACACACTGGGTCTCGTCTGCTACCTGCGATGGATCAAAACCACGACGCCACCATCGATCCACGCCGCCCGCCCCCTCTTGTATCTGGCCATGGTCTGGTTCGGTATCGCGGTCTGGATGCATTTCTATGCCGCCGTCGCGATCCTCCCCATCCTGATCCATCTGGTCTACCAGCACCTGCTCATCGCCTACCCGCTGGACCAACCCCCACATCGGGTGGATCGGGGATGGATCTATGCACCGGGGTTATTCGCCCTGTTTCTCATCCCGTTTTTGACGATCGGCCCCTCCCTGTTTGCCCGGCGGACCGGAATGGGGATGACGTGGGGCGCGGATGCTGTCACGATGGTGACCGACATCTTTGTCGAACTTGCCGGGTTCCACATCCTGTTCGCGCTCTTATTCTTCTTGCTCGCCGCGGTCGGCCTGACCCGGTATCGTGACCAGTCGTCCTTCGCCCTGATCCCGCTCACCCTGGTCCTCCCCCTGGTTCTCAGCGCGATCCTCGCCCCCCACATGGATCTCTCGGTCCGCTATCTGATCTTTCTGCTCCCGATCTTCTACACCCTGGTGGCGACCGGGATCGTGACGGTCTTCGATCGGATCCGTATGTCGAACACGAACATTCTCGTGATCGCCACCCTGTTGATCCTGGTGATCACCGTGCCGACCCTGACGACCTACTATACGACGGACAGCAAGATCGATCATCGGGGGGCCGCGACCGCCCTGGTCGAGATGACCGGGGATGGCGATACCGTCATGTTGATCCCACATACCCAATCCTCGGCGTTCACTTTCTACTACAACGCCACCGCCGACAAGACCCGCTACCAAACACTGACGTTCGACGACCCAATTCCATCTGATACCCCGATCTGGCTCGTTAAGGCAGAGGTAAAAGAGGCGCTCGACCCCGACACCCCGATCAACCGGTGGCTGGCCGACCGATCATTAGAACCGTGCTGGACGTCAACATGGATCAGTATCTACCGGATCTCTGAAGAAATCTGAAAACCGCAACCTTTTTTACCTCGGAACCCGATGGAACGGTATGGTATCTGCTACCGTTTCTGCATTGTATCGCGATCTGGCAACCGAGTTCTCCAGGGAGACCGGGATGGTGACCGACGAGATGATCGTCAGTTTGCTCCACGCCATGCTCGATGATGATTACGAATACGCCCCGGCCGGGCTGTATACCGCGATCCGGGACGAACAGTGCCGGCTCTTCCTCCTGACCTGTATCACCCGGGCGATGCACCAGACGTTGCTGGAGTTCCGCGCCCAGTTGCGAACGACCGCCGACCGGTTTACCGCCTACCGTCCCCCGGTTGACCCGTCCGAGGAGGAGATGGCCGACGAAGCCACCATGCTGGCCGATGCCACCCTGGACCTGATCGCGATCACCAGTCGGGTCGATCTGGTCGCGCAGGTGCGCCGGACCGTCGACCGGGCCGTCAGAGATATCCTCTACGCGCCACCGGGCCATCCGATTGACTATACCGTCGACGATATCGACCTGTGCGCCACGCGGATCGGGGACGACATCCTGGTCTCGAAGAAGACCATGCAAGCGGTCAAACGGTTGCAACGACGCAGCACCAACCTCCAGACCGTTTCCCGGGGCCTGACCAGATTCGCCAAACACGGCGACGAACAGATTCTAGACTTGCTCCGGTGGATCCGGCAGGTCGAGACGGGGGTCGACCAGCAGTTCAAACGGCCGGTGGCCATCCTGTACAACCGGCTCACGGGGTTCGATCTCACCAAAAACCTGCCTTCTTTGCAGCAGGCGTTCGACCAGATCTTCTTCATCGACGACCGGGTCCGATCGCTGGTCATTCTGTTCCGGGATTTGAACGACATGTTGCCTTACAACGAAACTGACCAGGAAGCCGATCCTCTGCTCGTGATCACGGTCTCGCTACGGGGAACCGACGATCCCGGGGCGGCAGGGTAATATAGCCCGACACACAAATTGTTTTCTATGGAGTCTATCGAAGCGTTGAACACCACCACCACGATGTTCCTGCATTCCGTGAGTTCGGTCACGGACCTGCGGATCTGGATCTTTGTGGTGGCCATTTCCATTGGGTTCCTGGCATTGTCCCACACTCTGACCCGGGGCACCCTGGTCCACGCCATCCTCGCAGCGGTCTTCGGGCTGTGCGCTCTCTGGGGCAGTCTCTCGTTAGCCACCACCCAGGTGGTGGAGGCGGCGGTCGTCACGGTGAACGAGACTGCGTTCGTCTACTACCTGCCCGAAGTCACGTTACTCAACTCGGCCTGGATCACGATCGCGATGATCATCTATTTCGTCATCCTGGTCCTGAACGTCATCTATGTCAGCACCGAGTCTGAATATATCAAGACCTATCTGGAGGGCCGGGCATGGAGGTAGAACAAGGGTCGATCCCGGCATTCCTCGTGATCTTCATCGTGGTGATGATCGGGCTCATCGGGATGATCATGCTCTCGGCAGCGTTTGAGGCGCAATATTCGCCGCTTACGATGAACGGGTCGTATGAACAAGAGATCGTCTCATCGGATCTGCTCAACACGACCTATAACGTCACGAGCACCGGGACCACGGTAGTCACCACGTATCTCTGGGTCTTCATCCTGTTCGCAATCATCGCGATCCTGGGATTCCTGTATGCCTATCTGCGGTGATTGGGGTGCGGACCTACGGATCGGTCTGGATCGATGAGATTGGCACCGGGTTGCCGACCGGGTTTGATCCGGTCGGGGTCGGGCTCATAATCGTTATCTTTGTCATTGTGATGGGGTGCCTGCTGATGCTGGCCCGTCCCTCTTCTTCTGAACGTTGCGACACTAAGTCAACTACCACCGGTTAAAACCGGTGGCTTGTAACTAGATCCATCATCGATGATAATTACAAGAAGTTGCTGACGATGGCTCTGCTACCATGGGCTGGTTGGCGGCAGCCCGAACGGCGATGTTTTTTGCAGCGTTTATGTCAGCGGGTTCGGTATGGGTGCACGAACAACAGGAGAACACGTTTCGTGTTTTCCGGTTCTTCGTATCAGTATAGCCACATACCGAGCATTGCTGACTGGTATACGCCGGATCAACCAGAACAACGGGAACTCCTTTAATGGTTGCTTTATACTGAATAAACGATCGAAGTTGGGCGAACGCCCATTTCGCATGTCGATCGCGTTGTGTATGCCTAACCGTTGTCCTCTCGCGGATCCCTGTCAGATCTTCAAGGGCAATGCCCCGGGAGGTGTCTTTGGCGAGAGTTACCAGATGTTTGGAGATAACATGGTTTACCTGTTTCTTAAACCTGCTCTCTCCGGTGGAGATCTGTTTCAATCGCTGTTTTGCGGATTTTGTACCAACACTCTGGAGGATCTGGCGTCGCTCCTGATACCACTGTCGCACCTGCTCACAATCCGTCCCGGGCACCTGGGTACCGTCACTGGTTGTGGCAATGTTGATAACCCCCAGATATACCGCTGGCTGATATGGTGGCTCTTCCGGGACCTCGACAGACACATTCAAGTAAAACTGGTTCTTTGACCGGTCATAACAGAGATCCAACTCAGATTGGTTGGTCAACCGATACTTGGTCTGCATCGGAACTTTGATACGGCCGTCGATGGTCCAGAGCGAAATTATAGCGTCTCTGACCGAATACGTCCGCCCGTCATAGGCAATTGCACCATGAGGACGGAAGGTATGCAGGGTCCACTCTTCCCCCTTCTTGATGCTGACATAATAACTAGCTGCGACCTTTCGACACGCGAGGATCGTTATTTGAGTACCGATTGGGTATGGGTAGTCGGCACGAATGGATCGATACATCTGTTTCTGTAGTTCGAACCGGTTCACAACGTGGTTATGGTACACAAATTCAGAGATGCTGTTACACGCGGCGTTGACTACCTTCATGGTTGCCAGAAGCCTCTGTTTCTGCTCCTGCGTTGGTAGCAACTTAATGCGGATTGTTTTCAGCATCTATATCTTTATCAGTGATGATCGCATAAATACCTTATGGTAAACGATATGGGTACGAAAACAAAAGCCTCATCCGCAGTCTATTGTATCAAGTACCACTTCGTGTGGTGCACAAAGTATCGTCGGAAAATACTGAATGGATCTATCGGGGAATCAACAAAACGTATTCTGCAAACAATTTGCGATGCCCGGGAATGGGAGATCGTAGAGATCTATGTGATGGAAGATCACGTTCACCTATTCGTGTCGACTCCACCGTTCGAATCTCCAACATCTATTGTTAAAATACTCAAAGGGGTCTCGGCAAAACAACTGTTTGCACAACACCCTGAGATTCGGAACGTACTCTGGAGGGGGACGTTATGGTCACCGAGTTACTATGTGGGAACCGCGGGTGATGTGTCGTCAGAAATCATCATACGATACATCCAGAATCAACAAACGCATGATGGTCGACGCAATTCCTCCCCCGGTTAAAACCGGGGGACTCCTTGCTGCTTTGTTTGAGTCATTTTTTTTTGTTTTGTGATTGATTGTATATACCCGTTATATTAGAGTATTTCCGTCAGATTGCCATTCTACGACCGGTGCATTTTTATCGCACACCGGAATATATTTAAGTCTACCTGTTATATGATATTACCATACATGGAGGTAATATCTCTTGAGCACCACGCCTGATGACGATATTGACATCCCATCTTCGTCCGATGATGTGGATCAGATGAAAGACGAACTGTATGACCTGTATATGGCGGGAAAGATTGTCAGGCAGGACGATCCCCCGGCCGACGCCGGGGAGAGCGTCGGATCGGAGTATTTCGAGGATGATGGGAGTGGGTATTCGTCGGAACCCCGGTTGACGCCTTCCCAAATGCAGGTGCGCTACCTGTTGGACACCGACGACGTTCCCGACTCCATCAAGAAAAACCGGCTCTGGGCCATCGTCTCCCGGCACCTGCAACTGATCGACATC
>JAQVRW010000431.1 GCA_028700875.1 Candidatus Zixiibacteriota bacterium
ATAAACGTCGGCGTGCGGCCGACATTAAACCATTGCTCGGCCGCCTTCACCGGCCCGGCCACCGCGGATTCCCCGATTTCCCCGGTGGCGGTGACCGCCGTCACCTTGTAGTAAAAATTCGAATCGTTGGGGAAGAAGTTGGGATCATTGGGCGCCTCGGTTCCCTTATCCGTGTAGACTTTGGCCAGCGAAGGAGCCAGTCCCCGTTCCACGAACGGACCCTGCGGCGAATCCCCTCGGAAAACCTTATACTGGATGACGTTTTTCAGGCCGGCCCCGTCATCGGCCGATACCTGCCACCGCACGATGACCGCCCGCCCGGCGTCATCGGGCGCATCGGCCACGGTGACGTTGGTCGGCGGCGCCGGCGGCGGCGATGCCGGAGCCGGATCGGCCCCGGGGTTTTCCTGCGCCCACCCGACAGCGGTCGCCAAAACCGCCATCAGGATGAACACGATCGTTGCTCGTTTCATAAACACTCCACTCATGCCCTATATGTATTCCTATCTTTCATTCAATTCTCGCAATCGACTCGCACGGGATCGCCGCCGGCGCTGCCGACGTCAGCCATCCTCTTAGACGACAAGTAATAACCCGGAGTGCAAAATGCACCAAAAAAAACCGAATCGCCGGCCGCGCCGGACATCCCCCGCCCCGCCCGGGCGACTATCGCCGTCATTTGAGCATCCCCAGCCAGGAGCCGAAAAGGAAATCGAACCGTCCCAGCATCAGGGACATGCGGCTCATGACCGTGTATCCGAACGAGGCGCCGAACGTGACCATCAAGAACCAGGTTCCCAACGTGGAAGCCGCCCCGAACGCCCCTTTATGTTCCTTGGAAAAGAAGAAATAGACCAGACCGCAGACGACGCCCAGCGCCAGGATCGTGTTGTCGATAATCATCGGCCAGCCGCCGCGGAAGATCGGCATGATGGTGGAGCTGACCTGCATCATGGCGTTGCTGACGAAAAAGGCGATCATGTATAGCCCGGCGGTCGCCCCGACCACGAATGCCAGCGGCCAGCGCGACAACCAGCCGATCTTCCCCGACAGCCGGGTCAGCATGAGAACCCCCAGGATGACGCCGACCCAGAGGAAAAACCGGTTGGGATTGGTGGTATCGTTGATGCCGAGATAAAACTTGCGGTAGAGGTTGTCCCAGAAATAGGTGACGAACCAGTATCCGGCCGAGACGCCGACGAAGACCGACTCGCACACCCGGTACAGAACGTTGTCTTTATAGAGAAACGAGATGATCCCGATCGTGAACAGCGCGGCCAGCCAGATTCCGAACGCTTCCATCTACGCCTGCTCCTTTCGGGACCGGAAGTACACGACATTGCCGATGACGATGAAGACCATGACAATGACGTGGGCGAACGTCTGCGAAAGCATATAGGTCATCGCCTTGCCCGGTTTCTCCGTCAGAATCTCGAATTCGGCCGCCCCGGTCATGCCGCCCAGCATTCCGATAATCTGCCCGGATTTCAGAAAAGGGTATACCAACGGCGCCTGGACCGCGGTATTACCGGCGGTCATCTTCAGATGGTACCGGTCCACGGCCACCTGAACCCACTCCGTCGTCCCCGGCCGCCCGGCCGAGAGATTGAAACCCAGATCGACGTTCGAGAAGTTGCGGATGTTCTTCATCAGCGGCAGCGAATCGTATAGCGTGTAGCGCTGATCCACCGGGAACATTGCCTTGAAACTCTCCCCCATCCGCAGGATGACAAACTCGTTTCCGGACTGGAAACCGAGATTGACATAATCGATCCCGTAACGGATTTTTTCGCGGAGCGCCGGGTTGGCGGCGAACGCCGCCTCCACGGACAAATCGGCCTGTTGCGGCCCCTGCGGCCAAAGACCGACCAAAATGATCTTCAGGTCATGCTCGAACGCATATTTCACGAAAGCATCGGCCATCGGCTGCAATTCCGGGGCGGATGGCGGATCGTAGTCGAAGGAAACCAGCACCGTGGAGCCGGGCGGAAGTGCGGCGATGACGTCATAGGAGGCCTGCACCTCCGGCGATACCTTGATCGGCAGCCGGAACTGCATGAAAAACGGCAGAATCAGGGATACGCCGACGAAGATGAACACCACCCGCCGTTCGATCGGTTTTCCTTTTATAGACAGATAAAGGATGATCAGGCAGGCCAGAGCCATCAGGATGATGATCCACAGCGAAACGGCCGGAGAAAACTGAAGCGGTTTTGGCGCCAGGAATTTGCAAGCTAACAGTCCGCAAACGATGGTGATGACGGCGATCAGCTCTCCCCGTTTCATCAATCGCCCCCCAGGTAGGTGCGCTCCAGCCCCAAAATTATCCGCAGCGAGATGGAGACCATCCCCAGGGCGATGCCGATCATGATCGCCCGCTGCCCGGCCGTGTTGGGCACGGCCATGATCCAATTGGCCCAGGTGGAAAGATGAAAGCCGTTAGGCAGCCATGAGGTCAACAAATCCCCTACCGGGACACGTCCCAGCATGACCAGAAAGGCCGCGATCAAAAGCAGCGTGGCCTCGAGATTGCGGGCGCGGAAAGCGCGATAGGAAGCCGAGGCGACGAAAAACGCCAGCAGGGCGTACATGGTCGACGACAACGCCGAATAGACGTACAGGTACATCCAGTTGAAGGCCGTGCCGGGATCGCGGTAGGAATACTGCGGCTGGGAGTTTATCCCCTTGAATCCTTCGAAAAAACCGCAAAAGGCCATAATCAAAAACGAGACTATAATGACGACGGCGTACCATTTGCCGGGTTGACGGCGGATCAATTTGATCGACGATATTTTCATCAGGTTCAGCGCCCCCAGCCAGAT
>JAQVRW010000064.1 GCA_028700875.1 Candidatus Zixiibacteriota bacterium
ACAGTAAAGACACCCCCAAGCCAAAAGCTTGGGGGTGCCACCCAGCAGGTTGGCCGGGTGAACAAGTTCTTGACTTGAATTGAGAGGGGGGGTTAATTAAATATAGAGGTTACGCGTAACATCTGACGAGGTATATCTATGGGCCAACCGGCCGCACGAGTAGGCGATCAAACCGCCCATGGCGGAGTAATAACCGGACCGGGAGTGCCGATGGTCCTGATCGGCGGTATGCCGGCGGCGGTCATGGGGGATATGCATGTCTGCCCGATGGTCAATCCCTCCCCGGCAGGGCCGCCCCATGTCGGAGCGGCGATTATTGCCACCGGCATGATGGTGCTGATCGGCGGCAAACCGGCGGCACGGGTCGGCGATACGGCTATCTGCACCGGCCCGCCCGATTCGATTGTCATGGGGTGTATGACCGTCCTGATCGGTGAAGGGGGCGGTGGAGGCGGAGGAATGGCCGGAAGCGGCGGCGCAGGTCAGGCTGCTGCGGCGGGGCCGGGGAAAGTCGAAGGGCATTTCCTCGATGTCAAGTTCCAGGACAAGGGAGGCAAACCGATTGCCGGGGTGGGGTATACGCTCACCGGGCCGGGGAACATGAAATCGGAAGGGGTACTCACCGGCCAGATCAAAATCGGCGGCATCCAGCAGGGAACCTACGATATAACACTGCGCGCGATCACCAAGGCGGCCTGGTCGGTCAAAGGGGCGCGGGTGGGGGACAAGGTCAAACTTCAGGTCGAGACAGCAGGAGTAGACAACGGCGAAAAAGCCGAATTGGAAATCTTCATCCGCGACGCCAATTTTGCCGACCATAGCCTGGTCAAGCTGGATTCCAAAATCGACGGCGGCAAGGTCGAAGTCGAATGGGAGATGAAGGTCGACGGCAAGTTCATGGCCGATCAGGAGGAAAAGCAAAAGCAGGGGGGGTATTCTTCGCCCAGCTTCTACTATATCGTCCGCACGGGGGGGCTGTCCTCCAAATCGGCGATTCTGGAATACCGCGATTATATCGAGTTGAAATACAAAGACGCCGCGGGCAAGCCGCTGGCGAATAAGAAATACCGGGTGATTCTCTCCAACGGGGCAATCCGGGAGGGGACGCTGGACGGCAACGGGTACGCCAAAGTAGATAATATCCCGCCGGGGGCGGTCAAGGTTTGGCTGGATCCCCGGCAATAGCGATTTTTCATAGACAGGCACGCATACGGCATGGCTGACACGGTCGAACGACAGGTGAGATTTCGGGATCTTCTGGGGAGGACCTCCGCCCAGACGCACGGCGCGCTGGAAGGGACGCTCAGCCTGATCAACGTCCACATCCTTGAGATGGAGGACGTTTTATTCCATCACAACAGCGCGGTGATGATGCCGGAGAATCCGGAAGGGGAATCATCGGCCGACGGCAGCGATGACGACGCCGAAGACTCCGGCGATGCGGGAGTTTCCCAAGCCCAGGCGGCCATGAGCGGACTCAAGGCGTTGGCGCTGGTGTTTCGCGAGTTGGGATTCGATGAACGCAAGAAGATGATCATCGCCGCCCATACCGACACCTCCGGCGACGTGACCTATAATTTCGATCTGTCCGGAATGCGGGCGCAGAACGTGCAATATCTGCTGACCGGCGAGAAAGAGAACTGGGCGACGGTGTCGTACGGGAAGCAGAAAGTCGAAGATTGCCAGCAGGTGCTGACCTGGGTGTTCACAACCCGGCGTTGGCTGTGCAACCCGGCGGGAATCGACGACAAGTGGGGGCCGAACACCGAACACGCGACCGAGAATTTTATCAGTTACTACAACACCCAATACGCTCGGCCGAACGGGCGGACCGAGTTGGATTCGTTCGCTTTGATGCGGGCGATCCGCAACGACGGGAAAAAGCGCTGGCCGGAGGAGCTGTGGGGGGCGGTGTTCGAGCTGTACAGCGAGGATATGGCCAAGACACTGTCGATGCCGCGAGCGCAGTTCGATACGCTTCGGGAGGGAGTGGGGGCTTCGCCGGGGGGGAAGTTCCTCTATGAGACCAAGATGTATGTCGCCTGCGGGGAATCGTTCCCGATCGACAACGCCGAGAAAAGCAACTATCGGTCGCAAAGCAACCGTCGAGTGGAGATATTGTTTTTCGACGAAACCGAGGCGCTTCGGGAAGAAGATTTCATCTGCCCCGCTGTTCGCAACCGGACCCATACGCCGGAAGAATGTCCCTTGTGGAATGGCTGGCATTTCGTCCCGCTGTATATCGACCCCAATGATCTGAATGCGGTCGCCTATCATCTGAAATTCCAATACTACGACCGGGTTCTCAAGGCGGCAGCCGATGTTCCCACCGGGATTACCATCCATGCTTATGTCGGGGCGAATGAGATTCCATCGCGACAGTCATTCGGTAGCGGCGTCTTCACGGTGGTGGTGCAGTTTCCGACCAATGCCCAGGCGCAGGCGGATGCCAATAAGGTTCGGTTCGAATTCCGGACGGAGAACCGGTGGATTTTCGCGGAGAATGATTCGGCCGCGCCGTCGATCGTGACCCGCACGCCGCAGGAGATCGCCGCCCTGACGCCGGTGCAACGGTGGAATTATTACGACCTGCCGACCGAATGGGGTTCGGCCAACTGGCGCTGTACGGTCAACGATCAAATCAATGATTTCGCCGAACATATGAAGACGCGGACCTCGGCGGGTGTGCCGATCATCATCAATCTCGACGATATCGTCCTGACCGCCGCCAACGGCAGCCAGATTATCACCGACAGGGCCGGCACGGCCGACGGCAAGGACGCCACCGGCAACATCCCGGCGTTGTCGGTCACGGACGCGCCGACGGCCAATCCGCCGCAGTTCGCTTCGCGGGTGCGGATATTATTTATCGATTCGGCCGACAATCGGCTGAAGGTCCATTACCCAACATCATCCGGTACGGACGAGGCCCAGCATACGTCGTCGCTGATCCGGTTTCAGGCCAATGCAGCCGGAGGCGCCATAAACTTTGTCAAGAATCCTCCCGGCGGGGCGCGGGTGGTTGTGTTTTGTCATGAATTTTATGACGTGACCTCCAAACGGACGGTGCATACCGACGCCGCCTTCGATCCGGCCAAGGGGCATGTGCTCGGCGCCCGTCGGGCGGTGCTCGATGACCGCGACGCTCATTACAAAAAAGTCATCGTTCAGACCGATACGACGCCGTTGGTGCATAATCCGATCATCGGCGATTTCGACGTGCATTACCTGCATGGCGGGGGATGCGACGGCACGAACCTGATTTCATACACGGTCGTGTACTGGTGTGCCTATGTGACGCTGGATACCCATCCCACCAACGGCCCGGCCGGAGGGAACACCGAGGCGCCGACCCAGGCGGAGATCAACAAATTCCTCAGCACCGGAATGATGAACTGCATGAAGCATTGGAACAAGAAGGAGTATGAGTTTATCGATAACGCCGGAGCCGCCGCGCATGTTGTCCGGCCGTTCTTCTTCTTCGAGGGGAACGAGGCGTTTTCGCTGACGCCGCCCAACCCGGCGGTGAATTACCCCCTGATCGTGCAGGGAGCGAATCTGGTCAGCCCGGCGCAATCATCGGACGAATTCACTACCGCCCTGAGAATGCCCGCGGCGGCAAGCCCAAATCGGTGGTGTTTATCACCGAAGAAGGCAAGGGCAGTTGGATGCAGTCGTTCCGGTCGGCCAACGTGCCGTTCACGATGATGAGCCTGCGGATGAAGACCTGCCAGGACGATCCGGGGCGGTTCCCGGCCAATACGCTACCGTCGGGCGCCGGATTTCCGTTCGCCGAATTCAGCGATCCTGAGCAGTACGGTGTTTTGGCCATGGCCCACGAGATCGGCCATGCCACCGGGCAGGTGGATGATTACACCGAAGATTTGCGGTATGACGGCCATACATTCAGCGCGCCCAGTTTCAGTCAATTCGGGCAACTGGCCAACGGCAGTTGGTTGAAGGACAACAACGGCGATCATGATAACACCAACTTCCATCAACGGGTGCAGAGCAGCGATGCCTATGTTCCGAGGCATGACGACAAGACGATGATGGACAAGAACGGGCCGGTCCGGATGCGTCAGGTCTGGCGTTTCGCGCGGTGGTTGAGCGAAGGGGGGCCAAGCGCGGGATCGCCCAATAAGCCATTGCAGGGGTTTTTAAACGACGTCCAGTTCAAAGTCAGTGCGCCGCATCCGTCGCCGGTGTTGGAATATTTCCGTGCGAATACCGACCCGGTCAATCCCTGGACGCCGGGCACCTCGGCCCGGTTGACGGTTCTCGCCGGACCGCCCTTAAGGACTATGAATGCCTACCTGTACCGCACGCTGGATGAGACGCGTCGGGGAAAACGGGCCACCGGGGCTTCTGCCGGGCAGGATGTTGATTTCAAGTCAATACTCGTTATTCGGCCGCTTCTGTCGGTATCGTTTATCGATGCCGGCGCTAACGTCTGGACGCCGGCCGACATGAGCGACTGGCTGAGTGTTTTCAAAGGGTACTTCACGCAGGTGCAGAACCTATTGTATGACAAGTTCATGTTGAGCGGCAGCGGGGATCTGGACCCGACGTTGATTCATTTCCTGCCCGGTTTCGATATCTATCCCTCGGGCGGAGCCCCGCCCCATACCCATTACAATTACCGGGTGGAGGTTCACTGGGACAACACCGCGTTCAGCCGCACCGGGGATACTTTGACGCTCGGCTACAGCAATGCTTTGTTGCGGCAGTTGTTCAATTATCTTTTCAATAAACCGGCGGCGTCGGCCTCGTTTGCGGCGGCCGATTTTGCCTGGATCCGCACCTGGTTCAGCGGGGCGGACGTGGCCAACGCGGCGTTCAATGTCGTGGAGGTATAGGGTGAAAACCGGAGCCATGACCGATCGTAGATGGCGAACGCTGATAGCTTGCGGAATATCGATTGCCATGCTGGCGATATTGTTTTCGTCCTGTTCGGCCGGGTCTCCGGCGCATCAGGCGGCAGTTTCAAGGGAGCAGAATATGAAAGTTTATCCCAAAATATTCGCCGATTATCGGCAGTCGTCGTTTCAAACACAGACCACCAGCGCCGCCGGCGATCAACTCTGGCTCACCCCCAATCCGGACACATCGATGGCGAACGTGCCCAGGGTGATTGCGGTCGCCGCCGCCGGGCTGATTGTCCAGTACGGCGATCGTTTCCGAATGATCGGTCTCGACGGAACCGTGAAGTGGGAGATGACCAACGACCCCGGCGTTCCGGCGTTCGTCGCCGATACCGCTATCTACTATCGGGCAACCAATCGATTCCTGCAGGGGGTGACGTTCGACAAGAGGACGGTCCTGACCGATTTCGCCATCCCGCGATGCCGCGACCGGGGCGGGGTGCCGATGGTTCAGGCGCGTGGCGACAATCATTTCCTGATCCAGACGTTTAATGCCGCCCCGGAGGTGATCGTCGATTCGCCGCCCGAGCAGCCCGACTACAACCTGATGCTCATGGGGCCGGATGGACTCACCGACTGGGATTGGATGCGTGAATTCGAGGGCACGGCCCTGCCGGCGCTGGTCACCAGCGACAACGTCAAAGCGGTGCTTCTCAACACAACCAGCCTCGTGACCGTGTTCGATATAGCCACCGGCAAGACGATTGATTCGTTTGAAGTTCCGAAAGCGGGATTCCTTCAGGCTAGTCTCGACCGTCGCGACCGCCTGGTCGTGGCGCTGTATGGCGCCAAGGCGCAACCGCAGTTGGACTGTTATTCATTGTCGGGTGACCTGGTCTGGAGCTGTCCTTTATCACCGGCGGAACGGCGGGCCTATCGTCAGCCGCCCGCGGTCGATGGCGACAATCGTATCGCCTATATCTGGGGCGACACCCTTCTGGTGGTCGCCGAGGGGACCGTCCTGTGGCGGCATGCGGTGCCTGCCGGCCGTTTCGTGCCGTATGTGACCGTGCTGGGGGATAACAGCCTGCTTTTGGCCGCCGCCAACGCGCTGGTGCATCTGGACAAAGACGGCGTGTTATTGTTCGAGACGTATCTCAAGCCGGAAGTGGCGATCACGACCCCGCCGGTGGTGGATACGGCCGGGCGGGTCTATGTCGGCACGACGGCGGGAGTTCATTGCTTTGAGTAAGGGCGGGGAATTATCGGCTGGATGCGAGGATGAATCGATATGAGTACGACCAACAGTCGCTTCGTGATCACGCTTCCCGATGAATGGGAAGACCAGACCGTGCATACCTATATGGGACCCGATGACAGCGGGGTCAAGCATATGCTGACGGTGACGGTCAGCCCCAAACCCGAGACCGACGACGTTTCCGAGTTCGCCCGGGAGCGGATCGATATGGCCATGAACGCGCTTCAGGGGGCGGCGATTCTCAAGGATGAACCGGTCGAGCTGGCCGACGGCCGTCCGGCTTACGAATGCATCATCAAGTGGATTCCGACCGACGGCAACGTTATTTTTCGGAAGATGGTTTTTATGATCTATGACGGCAAAGGATACTCCTTCGCCGGCAACTTCTCCAAGAAGACGATTAAAACGATCGGGACCGTGGTGGATCAGATGATCGTTTCCCTGCGGCCCGCCGATGGAGCGGGGGCATAACGGCGGTGGACCTCAAGTTCTCAAAGGCAAGCGACAGCGCGCACGTGGTCAAGCTGACTTCATCGCTGATCTACGCCGCCTGGAAAAGCGGCGCAGCCCCGATCGGGCAGGCGGTCCCGCTGGAGGTGGTGACGGCGTTTGTCGGCCAGGGGGCGTCGATTAAAATAACCGGCAAGAGCGACGCCGGTAAGAGTCTGGGGACGGTCTCCGGCAAGATTTTCAACAACGTCTTTGTGGGCGAGTTGACCATCCCGGATTCGGTCAAGATCGGCGATACGGTCTATTTCGAGGTCGATCTGTCGGCCAACGGCGTCAAGGGGGAATCGAATCATATCCCGGCGGTGCCGCCGATCGAGGTCACCAACATGAAATGGAGCGCCTCGGAAGCCCGGCGGGGGGATATCCTGACGCTGTCGGCCACGGTCAAGGGAGTGCCGGACAAGACGGATGTGAAGGTCTATATCCTCGAATACGACGCCGACGGGGGCCACGATAAGATCGCCGAACTACCGGCAGTCGTGGACAAGAACAAGCTGGAGCTGAAGTGGGAATACGAATACCACGAAGACGTGGATGAAATCCCGACTCATGAGGAAATGCAGAAATACGGCAAATCGTACAATCCGCCGGAGTATTTTTTCGTGGTCGAGGCGTGCGGGGCAAAATTCGGGCAGAAGCAGGAGTCGAAGCTGCTCACATTCAGGGATTGGATAGAGATCAGGCTGGCGGATGAAGACGGAAAGCCGGCCGCCAACGAAAAGTACGTGCTGCATCTGCCCGATGGGCAACAGAAACAGGGGACGCTCGACGGTCAGGGGTATGCTCGCGAGGACAAGATTCCGCCCGGCAACATCGTTATCGAATTTCCCGATGCCGGGGGCGTGGAGACGGTCGGGTAGAGTCAAGGAGACGTGATGGGAAACGGACCGGGAGGGTATTACACCATAAAGGCGGGCGAAAACCTGGGCGATATTGCCGCCAAGTATGGCGTCGCCGTCGGGACCGTCTGGTTTCATGCCAAAAACAAATCCCTCCGTCAGAACGTCGAGGCTCCGGGGAAACTTCTTCCCGGCGCCAGAGTATGGATTCCGGGTATGCCGGCCGCGGTTCCCAACAAGGTGCCCAGTAAAAGCGGCGGCAAGACCAAAATGGTCAAGGAATCGCCGCGAGGCCTTTTGGAAGTCACCGTCCAGGACGACGCCGGGAAACCCATCAAAGGGGCGATCGTACAGATTGTCGGAATTGGCTGGGGGGTTGGATCGGACAAAGACGGAGTGGCCAATTTCGGGAAGGTGTTGCCCGACACCTATGGTATGAGCGTCACCAAACCGGGGTATGGGCCGAAGGCGGGGAAGCCGGCCGGGCCGGTCACGGGATCGGTGACGGTCAAGGCCAAGGCGACCGGCAAGCTGACATTGAAGATGGTGGCGGTCGCCTGGGTGACGAAGTTTACCGCCAAACTCCCGACGACGCAATCGGCTCGCGGGACCAACAGCATCGCCCCGGCGGATACGCATCACACGTTCACGAGCAGTTCGGAACAAAAGGGGATGGGCGCCAATGCGCCGACGGTGCTGATCCGCAATTGCGGGGAGATCGAACTTACGGCGGACACCAATCTGCCCAATCAGAAGGGAATCGTCTGGGCCGTGGAGCCCAATCCCGGCCCGGCAAAGACCGCTCCCCAAATCGTCATCAAAAAGGACAAGATCGTCCTGACCACGGATACATCCGGGGGATATGCCGTTACGGCCAGCCTGGGCGGGAAGACGATCCGCTGGAATATCGTCGTGGCGGGGGTCGTGATAAAATCATCGAAGGTTTTACGGAACAGCCGGAATTTCAAGGATGAATCCGAATCGGAACAATTCTCCGTCAGCTCGGGCAAGTTTGAAATAGACCGACCGTCCAAGTGCGGTATGTATGTCAAGGCCAAGGTCGAGCTTTCGGCCGGGAACGAGTCTTCATTGAACAGCCATCTGGACAAAGTCCATATGGGGATCGTCAACATACTCCTGAACAACACCGCCCAGGCCGAATACGCCGGCGGGGGAAGGGAGCGGGAACGAATCCCAACGGTTGCGGGATTGCCGGACCCGGTGGTCGACCCGGCCACGGTCATTGTGGATGTTGGCTACCCGACTCTCGATACCGGGTTCCGACCCCCGGCGGTGGGAGGGGGCAAGATATTTCTGACCAAAACCCGGTCGACGCCGGCGACGGGAGTCAAGCGGGTTATCGAAAGCTGCGACAGTCCGGCGGTCGGATTCACCAGCCATTTGATGGAATTCAATGCCGCCCCGACCAAGAAAATCCAGAGCAACAGCGGGGTCAACGCGTTCAAGATATATCTTGTCGGCTACAGTGATGACGCCAACTATACCTATGTCGCATTCGGGCATGCGGAGTGGACGGCCGACTATAGCGGGACGGTCACGGTCGGCGCCTGGGGCACGACCCCGGTCTGGAGAAAACGGGGCGCCAAGATTTCGGGCCGCGGCCGCAAATTGACGGTGATCAAGAACGGAAAGGAGGCGAAGACGGCATCATGCGAAACCAGGCCTCCCGTTTATCTTTCCTATATCATCGATGCGCGGTGAGTATCCCTGCGCTGCTGATGCTGCTTGTCGCCTGCGGGATTTTCACGGAGAGCGGCAGTCAATCCGGGGCCGTTGCTCCAAGGAGTTCAGAGATGGATTTTGCAGAAGCGGATTTTTACGATATCGTAGCTGAAGGCCGGGATGTTATGCTCGTCATCGTCATCGACAGCCTGATTCCACAAACGGACAACGACCCGGAGACCGAGACGGGAACGTTGAAGGTGACGATCCGCAAGGAAATCACTTCCGGGAAATGGCGCGGGCCGGAGCAGTTCCAGGTGGCGTATACCAGAATCAAAGACCCGATGAAGCGGGATAAACTGGCCATCGGGTGGAATCAGGTTGAAATCGAGCCGGGCCGTTTCCTGCTGTTGGCCATGCCGTACGTCGCGGACGATCATCCTGATGAATCGTTCTACCGTCGGCCGTTGCCGGCTTTGGCGGTTGAGGCCCTGACGTCTCCCGAGGACGACTATGTCCAGGCGATGGACAAGGCGTTGGAGATAGAGCGAGCCAAGGACATGATTCTGCGGAAAGCGCTGCTCCGGGAGGCGTTGATGGGCAAGTCGAGCGTTTTGTCCGGTTACGCCCATTATGCCCTGGGGCGGCTGGAGAGACTTCCCCGAAACGATGCGGTCGAGCTGGAACTGAATCTCCTGGGCGACAGCGCGCATTCCCTCGACGACCGGGTAGCGGCGCTGATCAATCTGGAACTGGAATTGTGGAAGTCCGACGATCCCGACGACCGGCTCAACAGGAGAATACTGGAAGGCGCGTTTGCAGTTTTGCTGTCAGATGATCCGGAATTGCAGGAGGCGGTTGTTGGGTCGCTGTATGGTTTGCTGGTTTCGGAGGCGCCGGAGGAGGATAGGGAAGCGGATCGTTATCGTTCCCGTCTGACCAAAGGCATGAGTCTGCCGCCCAAAGATGCCCTGCTTGCCGTTACCCGTCGATTGGAAAGTGATTCCGATATCGCGGAGGAAGCGACCTGGCTGTCAACGTTCATTCGGCAGAGGTGAAGCCCGATCGCAGGGCAGGCATATAGGGGTTGGCACAGCAAAATCATCCCACCGGTTGCGCATGTGGGTGGGGTGGCATTCTCCTGCGGAATCCGTGTCATGACAGAGTGTGAAACGCGAATATTAGACTTGACAAGGACTGTTAGGGAAGGTTAAGATATTATGTTATTGGCACATACGGGCTGGGGCTACCCGCGCAGCTCCGCCAAGAACGATACGTAAAATAACATCGTGGAAAGGGCGAAATGGATATTGCCAATTATTCCTCCGATTCCCGAGCCGTGATCAAAAGCGCGCGCGAAATCGCCGGCTCGTTTCGTCACCCGGAAATCGAGATAGAACATCTGCTGATCGCCACCGTGCGGCATGAAGGCTCGCAGGTGGAGTCGATCCTTAACCAGCTCAAGAAAAACCCGGCGGTGATCGAATCGATCACCGAAATCCACCTCAAGGACCAGTCGGCCAGGGCTTCCGCTCGGGAAAACCTGACGATCTCCCCGGCCGTGGAGGAAGTGTTGGGTTGGGCGATCGAGGAAAAGGCCCGGTTGTACGACACGCTGGTGGAACCGGAACATATTCTGATCGCTATCTTTGACCCCCGGTCGAAGCTGGCGCCGTACGTGCGGGAAAAGGTGGATATCACCAAGGAGATGATCTACCGGGCGATCGCCGAGAGCAAATCGGTCGAGGAGATTGCGGCCACATCCGCCAGGGCAACCGGCGGAGAAGCCACGGCCGAAGGGAAGAAAGAGGTTTCCGGGGCGTTGCGATATTGTATCGACCTGACCAATCAGGCGGCGGCCGGAGAGTTCGACCCGGTTATCGGCCGGGAAAAGGAGCTCCAGCAGGTGATCCAGATTCTTCTCCGGCGGCGCAAAAACAGCCCGATTCTGGTCGGCGGCCCCGGTGTCGGGAAGACGGCGATCGTGGAATCGTTCGCTCAGGCGGTAATCGCCAAGGATGTTCCCAAGACGTTGCAGGATGTGAAAGTGCTGGAAGTGGATATGGGGGCGATGCTGGCCGGGGCGAAATACAAAGGCGAATTCGAGGAACGATTCAAGGCGCTGGTCGGCGATGCGGCCAAGTCGGCCGGGAAGATGATCCTGTTTATCGATGAGAGTCATACCATC
>JAQVRW010000065.1 GCA_028700875.1 Candidatus Zixiibacteriota bacterium
ACGCACACGGCCAGCCGAATCGGATGGCTGGCCAGTATCCGTTCCGTCGCCGATCCGATATCGCTCCGGCAGTCGGCTTGCGAGACGATCACGACCGTGGTCTCCCCCGACTGTCCCCGGTAATAGACGTCGCCATTATATGATTCCTGCCGCCCGAAATCGATCAACGACTCCGGCCTGATCACTTGGCCCGGTATCCGATTAACGATGATAAACATATTCGCCACCTCTTCAGTGAGATCCCCGGGAAGGCATGACATCATGATTCGGCCGCCGCCCCTCCGGGAAATCCACCGGTTGTTTTATGTATCGGAAGGAGTTAGAAGGAAATTAGAAGACCGGGCGAATTATCGAGTCAACAAAGCGACCAGATTTTCGGAATCCGGGGTAACCGCTTCAACCAGGGCCAGATCGCCGAAAAATTGAATCTGGGAATAATGGTTGATCCGTGCCGTCGCCGAAAGCACTTCGGGCATGATCGGAAGGATGCTCTGGGAAGAAAAGGTATGACGGACCTCCCCTAGCTCATGTTCCAGAACGAGGATATTGAGGCGGGTGTCGAGTTCGTCGAAATCGAGAAAGCGCACGAAAGTGAGATTTTGCTCGCTGGAAACTTTGATTATCCGACGGTTAAGGCGGCGAAATCCTGCCAGATTGAGCAGCTGGATGATCACGTGCCCCCCCGGTTTCAGAACCCGATGAAACGCCTGTAGCGATAGCGACAACCGTTCGGCGGTCTGCACGCCGACCAGCGAATTGGCCAGGCAGAAGACACCGTCAAAGCTCTCGTCCCATTCGGCGGGCAGCGACTCGAAATACTCCCGGCAAAAAGGCGGCTTGATCCCTTCCTTCAGGGCGTTGGTGCGGGCGATCTCGAGCATTTCCGGGGAGGAATCGACTCCGACCACATCCACGCCGATCTTGGCCAGAATGATCGTATGCACCCCGGTGCCGCACCCGGCATCCAGCGCCCGGGCGATCTTGAATTTGTCCACGAGATGTTTGATGACCCCGAATTCCCTGACCAGCCGCCGGTCGAAACCGGTCATGAGGTCGTAATATTTGGCTATCGTGGAAAAGTCCGTCATAGGTTATCAACCGGGATGAGTGTACTTTCCGCCGTTCATATGCTCTATATGGTACCTGTATTCGTCGGTCGTGATCTCATTCTGCCACGGCCCGAACAGCTTGAAAATAAGAAGCATTCCCCAAAAGACAACAACAATCGCATACCCCCAGACCCGTTTGATGACTTTTCTTGCGTCGTTTGAAAAACCCTGACTCCAAGGGTCGGGTGGCCTGCCCCTTTAGTGCTTGTGGAAAAAATCCCTGTTTCCAGCCGATGCGAGCATCGGCCGGGGTGCCCCACTCCGCCGCGGCGGACGGCGGGGTTTGTGGGCGGCAGGCTCCCCGTCTCCCCTTGGATTTGCTGCTGAAATCGGTCATCTACAAAAGTGATGAGGATGTTCCCCGCCCGCACAATATTCTTGACAAATTCTAAGGCCTCCTGTCTATTATTCTCGAAAGAGAAAAGGAACTTTGCATACCTCTGGTTGCATTAGCGATTATAGGTAGCATTGTGGGCGGCAGACCTCCCGGTCTGCCCCTGGACCGGCCGAAGAAGGGCAAAATTGGCGCCGTAAATGGTTATCCGTAAACGGTTAGAAATATCTGGACCTGCCATGGTGTTCGTCACCACAACTGTCACGGGTTGGACTCCGGTATTTACGCTACCCGAAACCGGCAAAGTGGTCCTGGAGCAACTCAAAGAAACGTTGACTTTTTACGGTATTTCTCTCGTCGGATATGCTCTTATGCCAACTCATTTACATATGATACTCGGTTTGCCAAAGGTGGAAGAATTATCACGGTTCGTCCAAACCTTCAAAAGCCTGAGTTCGCGTCGGGTTAAGGAGCTTGAAATTGGTGCAATGGCGGAAAAGCTCAACATCCAAGGGGAATTTAGGTTATGGAAGCCGAGGTTCGATGATGTCGTGATTTTCAGCGAAAAACAGTTTCGAATCAAGCTGGACTATATCCACAACAATCCGGTCAAGGCCGGTCTGGTGAATAGACCCACCGATTGGCCTTTTTCAAGCGCGAGTCAGTGGTTTCAAGATAACCCGGGGTTAATAGCAATCGACAAGCAGTTTATGTGGTTGCATGAATGACGATTTGGGGCAGACGAGGACGTCTGCCGCCCACAAATCGTTAAAGGTCAGTGCCCATCTCATAACCATTCTCCAATCATTTCTCAAAATGAATCGAAAATGCAATCAACAATTTTATCCCGGGATTCCCCACCGCGTGGTGCCCTACCCAGAGCGAAGGAGATTTATCTCCTGAACGCCGGGTGGGTTTATTTTTCCATGCACACGGGTTATTTCAATTTGGCTTTGGCCTGCCCGGCCTTGATTTGTGCGCGGAGATCGTTCAGATAGGCTATCAAATTCGCCCGCGGAATCGTTTCCTGAATATTCGCCGCTTGAAGCCATTGCTCCCGGTCGGCCACTTCCAGCGCCTGCGTCCGCCCGGCCACCAGATTCTTGACAGTCACCTCTCCCCGCTCGAATTCATCCGAGCCGGCTATGACCGCCATCGGGATGCCGACCTTGTCGGCGTATTTCAACTGCTTGGTCAGGTTCTTGGTTTCGCCCAAGAAGATTTCAGCCTTGAAACCGTTCGACCTGATGTCGTTGAGCAGCGCGATATATTCCGGCATCTTGTCCTGATCCATCACCGTGACCAGCACCTCGGATATAGTCGTTTGAAACGTGATCAGGTTGCGGGACATCAATGCCGCCAAAAGGCGGTCGATACCGGCCGATGCCCCCACCGCCGGGATTTTACGGCCCAGAAACCGTTCCACCAGACCATCATAACGACCCCCGGCGAACACCGACCCGACTTCAGGGACATCATCAAGCACCGTCTCGAACACCGGCCCGGTGTAATACCCCAACCCCCGCACTAATGTAGGGTCGAATTGCGTTTTGGACAACGGCACGCCCAAGTCCATGAGGTATCGCCGGACTTCTTGAAGTTCTGCAAGACCTTTATCTAACACATCAAGACCCATTTCCCCTGCAAGCCTCGCTTGATAAAAACTATTTGGATTATAACCGAGCTTTTCAATGGCAAATCGTTCTATATCTCGATCCAGCTGGGCAAAACTGTCTAGTTCTGCCACGGTCAACCAATTGCTCCAAGAGTAAAAGAATGCAGAGGCGGTGCTTACCGTCAATTCCGGCAAATTGAGGCCTGGAATCCAATCGCCTGATTCATCCCGGTAGCCCGGACCCAATTCATTTGTTATGGCCTCTACTCCCTTTTTATCGAGTTTGTCAGTTACCCTTAGGAAATCGAGTATTTTGTCTTTGGGGGTCTGGAAGAATTCCGCTAAGCCGTTTATTATTTTACGGTTAGAGTATCTGATTCGATAATTGGGCAATCCCAGTCTCTCGAACGATTGGCAAATTGCCGCCATGATCTCGGCGTCGGCCAGCATCGAGGCCGTCCCGACCGTATCGATATCGAACTGCGTGAATTCGCGGAATCGTCCCGGCCCCGGCTTGTCCACCCGCCAGACCGGGCCGACCTGGTATCGTCTGAACGGCAACGCCATCTCCGGATTCCCGGCGACATAGCGGGCCAGAGAAGTGGTCAGGTCGAACCGCAAGGCCATGTCCGTTTTCTCCGGGCCGGTGAAGCTGAAGATGGTTTCGAGGTTTTCAGAGCCATAGTCAGCCCCTTTGAGCGTCTCAGTCTTTTCCAGCGCCGGGGTTTGCAGCGGCGAAAAGCCGAACGACTCGAACACCTCCCGGAAGACCGCCACGAGATTCTGCCGGGCGATCTCTTCCGACGGCGGGTAGTCCCGAAATCCTTTCAGGACTTCCGGTTTGATCTTCTTCTGTTTTGCGTTCTGCTTATCCATCGGGGTCCAAAACCGGCAATAAAATAATACTGGGGGGCGGGATCGAACCGCCGACCTCCTGATCCACAGTCAGGCGCTCTAACCACCTGAGCTACCCCAGCATGGACTGTATATATTATGGGCTATCGCTTATAAGTCAAGCTTTTTGAGGAATGCCCGGCATCGCCCCGATGGTCACGGCTTTCCCTTGACCGCTTCGGAGATATGGACGGCGCCACCCTTCAGCTTGACCTCGGTGGTATCTCTCGTCCCCACCCGGACCGTCTTCCAGGACAGGCAGGAATCCCCCACGTACTGCTCGCACTTCTGGGTTTCGGTCGTCTTTATCCCCAGCGATGTTCCCCTGGGGTCGGAAAAACTGCACCGTTCGGCCACCACCCTGATGGGAATCAGGCTGTCGACCGCCAGCCGGTCGGCCTTGTCCACCCGCAGGACTATCTTGGCCAGAAGGGCTTTATTCTGCGGCGGCGGCGGCGGCGTGACTTTGCTATCCGGATAATCGGCCAACCCCATCACCCGGATATCGAAAAGATTCTTCGAGGGTGACGTGGCGGCGATCCATTCCCATCCCGACATCAACGTCCCGGAGGTATCCAACGTCAGCGGCAATCCATTAGGCCGTCCTTCATCGTTGGGAAAATGCATCCGCTGATTTTCCGGAATTGCCAAGGTAAACTCGACCCCGGCCATGGAATCGAGCGGGCAGGACAGGTAAACCGGCACCACGGCAAAGGAATCATCCGGGGTAATCATCACCTGCCCCACACTCAGCGTCACGCGCGGTCCCGCCGGAGTGGTGGCCAAAACGGCGGCCGCCGCCAGGCCGACTATTATGATCGCACAAACGATATGTCGCATTGACGTCATCCTTCCCTCAAGCGGCTATTTGCGCCGCACGGAGTTGACAAGAATCGGATGGGAGCGCTCTTTGATACCCACGGGCGTGGCCTCGCGGATATCATGCACCAGTTCGATCGACGGCCGGGCATCGTCGAGACCGAACCCGCCACCGTTCAGTATGTCTTTATAAACCATGGTATGCAAATCGGTAAACCCGCCGGAGAACTCTACCTCTTCCTCGTCTATCGTGATCGACCGGAAGGTCGGTTTTCCCTCGCGCCGGGCGGTTTCGGGAAGATCGTCGTGATCGATGGACAGCAGCCAGGTCACCCGTGCCCGTTCCAGTTCGAGGTATCCCCCGACTTTCGTTGGCTCGCTGTGATGAACCTCGCTTTGTTGCACCGGCCCGAACAGCCAGGCCAGCAGGTCGAAGAAATGGATACCGATATTGGTCGGCAGGCCGCCCGAACGATCGACCTGGCCTTTCCATGACACTAAATACCACCGTCCCCGCGAAGTGACATAGGTCAGGCAAACATCGTGCTTGTGGTTCCGCCTTTCTTTGAGCAACTTCTCGCGCAAGGCGATCAATGCCGGATGCAGCCGAAGCTGAAGAACGGTGTACACCTTGTGTTTGCTTTCCTGCTCGAGCTCGGCCAACGCGTCCAGGTTCCAGGGATTAAGCACCAGCGGTTTTTCGCAGATGGCGTCGGCGCCGACCCGCAACGCAAACCGAACGTGGGCGTCGTGGAGGTAATTCGGCGAACAGATGCTGACATACTGCACCCGGTCTTCTTCCGCCTGACGGCGCAACTTCTCGACATGACGGTCGAACCGCTCGAATTCGACGAAAAAGCGGACGTCGTTAAAATAGCTGTCGAGGATGCCGACCGAATCGCTGGGATCCACCGCCGCGATCAGGTTGTTGCCGGTTTCTTTTATCGCCTTCATATGCCGGGGGGCGACAAACCCGCCGGCGCCGATCAACGCAAAATTCTTGGCCATTACTTCTCCTGTACCTTGCCTCGGCCTCCGTAAACGTATCATCAATAATACAAAAAGCGAAGGCGTTTCGCCCGGACTTTTTTGGGCGGGTACCGGCATGGCGGGTAATACGGCCGAAGAAGCCGCCTGTCGGGCGCAAAAGAAAAGTGTTGACCCGGCCAAAAGCGAAATCGTAGATTACGTCATTGTTCATAGATATCTCTTGCAAGCACGAAGATCAACCATCATACCGAGGGTAGAGATATGCGCAGTTTACATCTTTTCCGGGTCGTTCTATGTCTTACGGCCATTGTCATGTTTCTGGGCGTCTTCGCGGCGGCGCAGATCAAGGAAAACGTGACTTATCAGGGAAACAAGGCGCGGATAACGGTCGGGACGATTAAAGCCAAGGCCGACGAATGCTCCGGCGATATGGCGGCCGCTATCGGGGAAATGCTCTCCACGGCGCTGGCTCAGAGCGGCAAGTTTATCGTTTTGGCCAATCAGGAGGAGGTCGAGGAACTGGCCGATGAGATCGAGTTGGGCCAGTCGGACTATGTCGAAGAAGGGCGCGGCCCCGAACAAGGTTTGATGGAAGGGGCCGACATTCTGGTCACCGGCGCGGTAACGTCATTCGAACCCGACGCCGGCGGCGGAGGCGGCGGGATCGGCGGATTGAAGAAAAAAGCCTTCGGTTCGGTCGGCTTGAAGACCAAGACCGCGGAAGCCGGGATCGACCTGAAATTGATCGATATCCGCACCCGGCGGATCATCAAGGCGACCGCAATAGAAGCCAAATCCACCAGTTGGGGAACCGATGTTGCCGGCGGCGGTTGGGGCGAGGAAATCGCCATGGCCGGTGAACTGGGAGTCTATTCCAATGAACCGATGGAAAAGGCGATCCGGGCGCTGCTGGTCAAGACTGTCGAGAAGATCGAAAAGGAAGTCCCCGGTGAGTATTACCGCTACCAGGGCAAGGGCCAGTATACGCAGGAGTATGGGGCCTCATCGGGAAAGACGACGGCGGCTTCCGGCGGGACTTCGGCCGGCGCGTCGGGCGGTTCCGGCGGCGGCGCAGTGAGATCCGAGAACATGAGCCTCTATACCAAGTACGATTTCATCCCGGGCGACAAGACCATCTTCTATGATGATCTTTCGGGCGAAGAAGTCGGCGAATTCCCCTCCCGCTGGAAGCTGAGCGAAGGAGTATTTGAAGTCGCGAAGAAAGGGGATTTGACCCTGATCATGTGCAGCGATGAGGGCACGATCCGGCCCAAAATGACTCCGGGATTGCCGGATAGATACACCGTTGAATGGGAAATCTTCAGCAACGGAGCCGATCAGAAGGGACATTGGTACTATATCCATATCCTCGACGCCAATGAAAAAACGATTGCCTCGTTTGACCTGACCGACGGCAAAAGCACCAAGGTGTGGATCTTCGATAAGGAAATGGCCTCCAAAGAGTTAACCTCACAACTCGGCCGCGGGATTCATACCATGCGAATTATGGCCACCAAGACCACCATGAAATGCTATGTCGACAACGAACGGGTGGCTAATATTCCCGATATCGAGTACTTCGAACCGGCGGCCTTTCGCATCCACTGTGATCCCTGGGACGACCAGGGAAATCCCATGCTGTTCGGAAAGTTTCGAGTAGCGGAAGGGGGCAAGTCGATGCGCCAGCAACTGGATGAGACGGGCAAGATTATCACGCATGGAATTTTGTTCGATTCCGGCTCCGATGTCATCAAAGGTGAATCATTCAAAACCCTGGCTGAGATCGGCCAGCTCTTGAGCGACGATCCCAATCTGCGCCTGACCATCGAGGGGCACACCGACAGCGATGGCGAAGACGCCTACAATCAGGATTTGAGCCAGCGGCGCGCGGCTTCGGTAAAATCATATCTGGTGGGCAATAACCAGATCGATGCCGCACGGTTGGAATCGAAGGGTTTCGGCGAAACGAAACCGATCGATGCCAACACCACTCCCGAAGGCAAGGCCAATAACCGTCGCGTGGAATTGGTGAAGTTGTAGGATCATCGTATTGGTCGAACATGACGGCGGGAGCGCCCGCTCTCGCCGCTTCCTTTACAAACGATATGCGCCCGCGGTCTCCCGCGGGCGCACATCCTAAGAAAATATCAAGGGTATTCCGGCTGCGGCCGATTGCTCTCGGACACAATGCCGTCCCTTACGGGCAGCAGGGCTGTGAACCGCCCCGGAAAACAAAACTGATTATATATACGGCATCGCCCACATTGACCTTGCCGTCGCAATTGGCATCCCCCGCGTCCATCGGTGCCGGCGCGTTCCCTCCTCTGAAAATGTAAGAAATCACGTATATGGCGTCGCCGACATTAATCTTCCGGTCGCCATTGGCGTCGCCGCAGACGAAATCGCAAGCGTCGCCGATTCCGTTGCTGTTGACGTCGGCCTGGTCGGGATTGGCCACTGCGGGACAGTTGTCACAGAGATCGCCCAACCCATCGCTATCGGTGTCCGTTTGAGTCGGATTGGCCACGTTCAGACAGTTGTCGCAAAGATCGCCGACACCGTCGGCGTCGCTATCGGCCTGATTCGCGTTGGCCACGGCGGGACAATTGTCGCACAGGTTCCCAATGCCATCGCTATCACCGTCCGCCTGGCTGGCGTTGGCAATCGCCGGGCAGTTGTCGCAGGCATCCGCGAAACCGTCGCTGTCGACGTCGGCCTGATCGGGATTATACGCCGCCGGGCAATTGTCGCAGACGTCGCCGATTCCATCGCCGTCGGCATCCAACTGCTCCGGATTCCCCACGAATCGGCAGTTGTCGCATCCATTGGCGATCCCGTCTTCGTCGGCATCATTGAACGGTTGACTGATATACACGTACAACCGGTCGCCGACGATCGAGTCCACTCGGATGGTTATCCCGGTCGGGCCGTTGTACCCGTCGCTGCTGGGATACGTGGTCGGGTCGAACAGGTTTTGGTAATCGACGTCGTTGGAGAACAGCGCCCCTTTCCGGGTCTCGTAGGGATACCACCATTGGGCCGTATCATTACCATATCCGCCGGGATTGGAGTAGTAGTTATGAGCCGGGTTATACCCGGCATCCTCGACCGCCACGGTATAATGGGGCAGTCGCGGCAGGCCATAATTGATCCGACTTGGATTGACTGCCATCGCCATATCGACATGGGTGATGAGAAGCCCTCGGTCGAGCGGATCGGCCCCGAAATTCATCAGGGCGTTGAAATAAGCGCTGAAGTCGGAATCAAAATGGTCGAACTTGCCTGCGGATTCGGTGTTACGGTATTCCAGCAGGAAATACTCCTGGCCGTCCTCGCTGATCGGCAGCATATACAGGGAGCTGTCGTCGGTGGTTTCGATGCCCTTGATGACGAGGCTGGTGTATTCGGTTTCGCATAAGGTAATCGGAGTCACCCACCCTATTTTCGCCTTGTTCCAGCCGGTCAAATGCGACGGATTGTCGGAACCGAACGACAATATCCCGTAACCGCCGAACCCCATGAGGCACCAGTCGTACACCGGATGATCGTTGGAGTCATTGGGCGTGGAAAAAGTGACCGGATCCAGTTTCCCGTCGTAATCGTACAGATCGGGCAGACCCAGATTATGGGACGTCTCATGGCAGAAGACGCGGACCCGGCTGAGGGAATCAAGCCCGGAGAAATTCGCCGGATTGGCGGGATCGCGCAGCGGGTATTTTTCCGGAGAAGTGTTCCATCCGCCGACCAGAACGCCGTCGAACGGCCCCCACCCGTATCCCGGCGGCCATGAAACGGCGTATGACCAAATATCCTGGGGATCGCCGCTGTCTTCCTGTCCGGTTCCGGCGCGAATAAAGATGACCGCATCCACCGAACCGTCGTGGTCGCCGTCGTATTGCGAATAGTCGATGACCGAATCGAGGTCGTACAGCAGGTCGCTGAAATCAAACCCCGGATTATACTGGCCGCCGTTCACCCAGTCGATGACATCGCCGGTGACGGCGACTTTCCCATAGGAAACTTCGGCATAATAGTCAGCCATCGAACCGGTTGGCCAGGTGTTCAGCGAGAAAAGCATGCTATCGAACGTTTCCCGGGTATATTCTCCCAGGCGGTTGCCCCACTCCACCAGGACGGCCAGAACCCTGATCGTATCCCCCTCGAATCGATAGGCCGCCGCCGCCGCACTGTCCGCGGGCGTTATAACCGATGGCCCGATTTTCCCGAATTGGGCCGTCATGATTTCTTCCGGGACATCATAGATAAACACCCGGGAGAGATCGACGGCCGCCGGTGACGATCCCGCCAAACCCGTCACCATGAAAACAAGAAGAACCATCCATCGAATCTTCACCATTGCTTTCTCCTCTCCGACAATATGTCAGATGAACACAGCCTGGAAATTATCATGAGCGGCGGTACATGGAAGACCTAATGTGAGGGGCCGTTCCTTATTTCATTACGGTCGCTTGCCTTCAAGGTTGCCATATTTGTTTTCAATATAACCGCTTTGCGGTTTGATACAACCGGTATCGCGGGAGGACTCGGTGTCACCATAATAGACGATTCCCGGCCATCGGATGGGCAAAGAAAATGCTTGTGAATGCGTCGAAACATCCGATTAATTGGATAAACAAAACGTGAGGGAACAGACTGCCGGGACCGTTTCCAGTCGGTCGATACTCTAAGGATTCAACCGACGGCCGGGTTCTCGGCGGGGATTTTCAGGGAAAGGACATCAACGTGAAAAAGGTATTTCTGCTGATACTGATCGGTTTCGTGGTGGCCGGGTGCGGATCCTCCCGCCAGGTTACCCGACTGGATCCGGGCACGGTGACGGATGTCAGCGGCAAATGGAACGACACGGACGCCCGGCTGGTGGCCGAAGAAATGATCAAAGACTGCCTGTCGCGGCCCTGGGTGACCGATTTCGCCGCCGCCGCCGGGAAAAAGCCGGTGGTCACAGTCGGCACAATCGGCAACAACACCAGCGAACATATCGATGCCGAGACATTCACGACCGATTTCGAACGGGAACTGCTCAATTCCGGACAGGTGAAATTCGTCGGCTCCCGCGACCAGCGGGATGAAATCCGCGAGGAACGACAGGATCAGCGGGATTACGCCTCTCAGGAAACGATGAAGAAAATCCGCAACGAAACCGGGGCCGACTTCATCCTGCTCGGGAGCATCAAGTCGATCACCGATGAGGCCGAAGGGTTGCGGATCATGTACTACCAGACCGACCTCGAACTGATCAATATCGAAAGCAACGAGAAGGTCTGGATCGGCACCAAGAAAATCAAGAAAGAGATTTCGCAGGGCAAGTCCAAGTTTTGAAACCGTTTCGCTCGCAAATTGCAGGCGCCTGCGCCGTCCTTGTCGGAGCGGTCTGTTCCCTGATGCTGGCCGCCGGATGCAGTTCGGTGGCCACGCAGAAAGGGTTCTATGAACCGATTGCGGCCGAATTGCGCGCCGGAAACTACGACGCCGCCGCGGCCGGAATCGAAACCGCCCGCCTGAAAAACAAATA
>JAQVRW010000432.1 GCA_028700875.1 Candidatus Zixiibacteriota bacterium
ATCTCATCCAGCCGTTCCGGGTTATCTTGCAACCGCGACAGATACGATTCGAGGTTGCGGGTCAGTTCATTGAGGTTGATCACGCTTTCCGCCAGCATGGCGGCATCCCCGGCCAGACGGGCGTCGATTTTGGCCGCTTCGGTCAACCGACGATCAAGCTGGGCCAGAGCGGTCAGGATGGAAGCATCGGATTCGCTGATCGCGGCGATCACCGCCTGCCCGGTTTCGGCCAGCGTTTGGACCGATTCCAGCCGTCGTCGTTCCTCAGTCAGCCGTTCTTCCTCACCGGCCTTAATATCCGCCTTGGTGAGTTCATCGATCTGGAAATTGACCAGTTCCAGCTTTTCACGCATCGCCTCGGCATCGGCCTGGGCCTCGGATAGTTGCTTCACCAATAAGGCCAGCTTGGCGAATACGCCCCGCAAATCCTCGGTTTCCGCGGCCAGGCCGGTGAAACTATCGAGGATTTCCAGGTGATGTTCCACATCCAAAAGATGCCGCTGGCCCTGCTGGGAATGGAAATCCGCCAGGGTCATGACCCTTTCCCGGATGGCGGCCATGTTTTCCGCGCGGCCATTGATATATCCCCGCGAGGTGCCGCTTTGGATGAGCTCCCGACTGAGCCGAATTTCATTGTCGTCGGGAGATTCGGTCCGGTCGGATTTGCCTCGATTGGTCCGATTAGGGGAGAGGTCGAACACCGCCTCGGCGGTGGCGCGATCCTGACCGTGACGGATAAACTCGTGGTCGGCGCGAGCCCCCAAAGCGAGGAGGAGTCCCCCGATAATGACCGACTTGCCGGCCCCAGTTTCCCCGGTCAACACAGTCAGGCCCGGATGAAAATCAATTTCCAGCCGGTCGATCAGGGCGTAATTGTGTATGGTCAGTTTCTTCAGCAAGTCTATATTTTGCTGTCGAGATAAGCCTTGCCCCGCACGGTGATAGTGTATCCCTCCCGCCGGGCGTCAACCAGGCCCTCGTTTTTAAGCTGCGCCATGCGCGTCCTGACCGCCTCCCGGGGGATGCTAAAATGCCCGGAGATGGCGACCGTGTTTTTGGGGACGTCGTCATCGAGGAATTCCAAAAAGGCGTCCGATTTGATCTGCAAGTCGGAGAGGACGTCGATTTCCACCAGCCGTTCCAGGATTCGGATCAATTCCCGGTCGTTCGGTTTGACTCTTGCGGCGCTACGTTGTTCGGCGCCGAGGTAGGTGAACCTGATCCGGATAATCTTGCCGGAGCCGAAGTTGAAGCCGGGGTTGCGTTTGCGGAAAATAGCCTTGAACTCGTCCATGTCGGCAAATCCGGCCGCCGCCAAATCGGCTTCGGTGATTTTCTTGGGGTCGATAAAGGCGACCTCTTCCACGCGCACGAACCCCAGGTCGAATGATTTGTATTCCTTACCCGCCTCGACCCGAATCTTGTCCCAATCACGAAAGGTTATAGTGATTTCCCCGTCCCGAATCCGGTCATGTTCCTCTTTTGGAAAAAGCAGCATCGTCCTTCACTCCCTTCCTAACTGGGATGTTATCTTCTTTCAGGCCGTTACGGGACGCAATAAACGAGATTCAGCGCCGTTTTTCAAGCAGATATTTTATTTCGCGGGTCAGTTTCTCGGCCGTTGCCCGGTCTCCCTTTTTCTCCGCCTCGCCCAGATCGACCTTTAACCGGGTCAATTGCTGTTCCCGTTTCTGATTAAGGATCACCCGCTTGTACTCCTTGACGACGCTGGTGGGGTCGATTTTGCCCCATTCGTCGTATGCGGCAATATAGGTCAGAAGCGACCGTTCGGTCTCACCGGTCATTTCCTTGCTCAGTCGTTCCGAATCGATCTTGCCGTCCTGTTTGTACGAGCGGATCATGGCGGCGAAAATGGAACTGTTGCCGGGACCTTTCAGGTCATCGGGCGAAATATCGTCCCAGACCGTTTCGATCAAAGACGGCTCCATGAAAAACAGCGATAGAAACTCCGACTCGATCAAGTTCAGACTGCGCGGACGGTCAACGGCGATAGGCCGGCTGGAAACAGACTGTCCTATATGGAAGAAATTGACCGGTAGCTGCAATACGTCCACCGCAGAGGCAAGCAGATTCCCGAGTCCAACACCATAGTCAACTTTTGCGGCCAAGGCTTTAACATCGCGAACCGCCTGATCCTTCTCTTGCATGCTTATGGGGCCCATCTCTTTTCGTTTAAACCGAAAGGCCAAATAAGACTGTCGATTGCCAATTTGTCTAAGGACTTCGGTTGCCCCGAACTTGCGGACTAACGAGTCGGGATCGTATCCCGGCGGCGGCGTGGCAATCATCGGTTCGATCCCGGCGTTATAGAAATGCTCAATTGACCTTATTGCGGCGTTTTGTCCCGCAGAGTCGGCATCAAAAAAAAGATACGCGTTGCGGGCGAACCGTCCCAGGAGTTTAGCCTGCTGAGGGGTGAAAGCGGTTCCGGCCACCGCAACCACATTATGAATTCCCGCTTGAAACAGGGAGAGAAAATCGAAGTACCCCTCGACCATGATCGCGGCTCCTGACTCTCGGATCGCCCCTTTGGAAGCATGAAGGCCATAGAGTATATGCGACTTGCTGTAGATGGGCGTCTCGGGGGAGTTCATATACTTGGCCATTTCCTTCTTGCTGAGCGCCCGTCCGCCGAAGGCGATGATCTTCCCGGCCAGGTTGAAAATCGGAATCATCAGGCGCAACCGGAACCGGTCGAAATAATCCCCCTGTCGTTTCTCCGACTTGATCGCCAAACCCGCCTCCGCCAGATCCTGTGGACTCAAATCCTTCTTG
>JAQVRW010000066.1:0-4355 GCA_028700875.1 Candidatus Zixiibacteriota bacterium
CTGGGAATGCTGGGTCTTCACGCCGGCACCAAGGTCGTGGTCGTCCGCGACCCGCAGACCAATAAACTGAAAAAGTACGGCGTCTTCCTCTTCGGCCTGTCGGCCACCGGCAAAAGCACCTGGTCCTGCCATCAGCTCGGCCTCGAGTGGAGCAAGGGCGAACGGACGCTGGTTTGCCAGGACGATATCTGCTTTTTGCGCCAGGACGGTTCCGCGCTGGGGTCGGAAGCCAATTTCTTCGTCAAGACCGACGTCGATCCCCGCCTGCAGGAGGCCATGTACCATGGCCTGGTGCATCACAGCGCCATGTATGAAAACGTCATGGTCACATCCGACGGCAATCCGGAATTTCTGGACGAAAATCTCTGCGGCAACGGTCGGGCCGTGGTCATGAAAAAGCAGCTCAAGATCAAGCGCGGCCGCGGACCGTTTGCCATGAAGGACATCTGGTACCCGTCGTACGACCTCCCCCCGCTGGATGAACTGGACGGCTTGATTTTCGCCTTCATTACCCGGCGCAACACGATCATGTCTTTCTCCCAACGCCTGACCCCGATGCAGGCGGTGCTGGCGTACCTCTGGGGCGAATCGAGCCATAGCTACGCCTCCAATCCGGCCAAAGCCGGTGAATCGGTGCGCACGGTCGGAACCGATCCGTTTATCGTCGGTTCCCGGGGACACAAGGTCAACCATTTCTACAAGATCATCATGGACCTGACCGCCAACTTCCCCGGCAAGGTCATGTTCCACCAGTACAACACCGGCGGCATGGGTGAGATTATCGAGGCCGGTGAAGGCGGAGCCAAGAAAGTCGTTCGAAAAACCGAACGGGTGCCGATCGACACCATGGCCGCCATCCAACGCGGCGACCTTCGCGGCACCAACCAGTACCAGCACAGTTTCCTCGGCACGGAACAGATCGTCTCCGCCGAAGGTACCGACCTCAGCGGCTATCAGCCCGAAAAGTATTACTCCCGCGACCAAATCGATGCTTATCTGCGCGACCTGGTGGACGGCCGGCGCAAGTTCACCGAGGGAGTCGCGGAAGAAGGCCTGATGCCGGAAATCATTAAGGCCGCCGAGCAGTCGTTCGGCATCGCCAAGGAGAAAGAAGTCAAGGTCTTCATGTCCGGCAAGAAGACCGAAACGCCTCCGCCCCCCAAAGAGGACAAGCCGAAGGCGAAACTGACCGATTGGAAACCGAACGAGCGGCTGGGCCGCGACCGGGGTTGGCGCTACGGATGATAATTGGGGCTCGGTTCGCATACCCCCCCCGCGCCGTGTTTGAATGATGTGGCCCGGAAACGATTGCCGGTGCAGATGGAAAGACAGGTTTGGCTGTATGCCTACGTATCAATATAGATGTCCCGAGTGCAAGTACGAGTTCGAGGAGTTTCAGAGCATCAACGACGATCCGGTGCAGACGTGTCCCCGCTGCGGCAAGAAGCCGCGGCGGATCATCACCGGCGGGGCGGGTTTTCTTCTGAAAGGTTCCGGTTTTTATTCCACCGACTACCGTTCAGAATCATATAAGGCGGACGCCCGGCGCGATGCCAGCGGTCTGCCGTCGACTTCCTCGACCAAGAAGAATTCGACAAAACCGTCTTCAACCGAAACGAAAAGCTAGTAATAGAGAATGATTTCGGACGATATCAAAACGGATCTGGCCAAGACCCTCCCCGCAGGGAGGGTCGTTTTCGATTTCAATGATCGCCCGGAGTACACGAAGGACGCCACTGAATTAGTGTTCACTCCCGACGCCCTCTTCTTCGCCGAAACCGAGGATGAAATCATCGCCGCCCTGAAGTGGTGCCGCCGCCACGGTCTGCCCGTGGTTTTGCGGGGCGCGGGGACGGGGTATTCCGGAGGAGCGTTAGCGGTCAAGGGCGGGCTGCTTCTCTCCACGGAGCGGATGAAGAATATCGTTATCGATCGCGACCACCGAATCGCCACGGCCGGGCCGGGCGCCATCACCGGCGATATCATGGCGGCCGCCGAACGGCAGGGCCTTTTCTATCCGCCCGATCCGGCCAGCTACCTTGAATCGACGATCGGCGGCAATGTCGCCGAAAACGCCGGCGGCCTGCGCTGCAAAAAGTATGGCGTCACCAAAGACTATGTCGTGGCCGTCAGGGGTATTACCGCCGACGGCGATATCGTGACGCTGGACAACAACTGCCCGTTCGGCCTCATGGATGTCATCATCGGGTCGGAGGGGACCTTGTTCATCGTCACCTCCGTCACCCTGCGGTTGATTCCTCTCCCCTCTCCCGGGAGGACGATCCAGGCGGTTTTTCCCCGCGCGGTCGACGCCGCCGCGGTGGTGGCCGAGGTGACGGCGGCGGGAATCGTCCCGATGGTCATGGAATTCATGGACCGCGACGCGATCGCCTGCTCCAATCAATACGACCCGGGGCACCGTATTGAAGAAGGAGAGGCGATGCTTCTCTTCGAGACCGATGGGCGGGGGGCCGACAGCGACGCCGATCGAATCAAGGACATCTGCGGGACATACACCCCTTCGGTTCTGCGCGAGGCTTCCGGCGCGGACGAGCGCGAGACGCTTTGGCAAACGCGCCGCAACCTCTCCAAAGCGGTCAAGGAAACGGCCCACAGCAAAACCGCCGAGGATGTGTGCGTGCCGCCCTCGCGCCTGCCCGAGCTGGTGGCCTATGTCGAGCAGTTGCGACGCCGCCTGCGGGTTCGGGTCAATTGTTATGGCCATGCCGGCGACGGCAACCTGCACGTCAATTTCCTCGGGATGACCGGAAGCGCCGGGGAAGCGGAAGATACGCAACGCGGCGTGGCCATGCTGTTTGAAAAGACACTGGCGCTGGGCGGGACTCTGACCGGCGAACACGGCATAGGCATCACCAAGAAAGATTTCCTGGCCCGCGAGTTCGATCCGCCCACGATAACGTTCATGAGGCGGTTGAAGGCCGTGTTCGATCAGGCTGATATACTCAACCCGGGGAAAATGTTTGTATAGCAATGGGGACTCGCGACAGAGGGATGGACGGCGCATCGGTTACAACGCGACCGAGCGCCCGACGACGGGGGCATTGACAAGCCCGTCATGGATTGAAAGCGTTACGGAACGTATAAACCATAATCATCGCCATCCGATGGCGTACCTTGAGTAAGTGGAGGATATAATGTCGAAGTTGAAAGACAAAATGGCCGGAATCGTTCCGGGCATGCGCGACGAAATCAAGACCATGGTCAAGGAACACGGCGACAAGGAAATTTCCAAAGTCACCCTCAAGATGATCTACGGCGGCATGCGCGGCGTCAAGGGGCTGGTGTGCGATACTTCCGAAGTCCCGCCCGATAAAGGCTTGATCATCCGCGAAATCATGTTGAAAGACCTGACCGAGAAGATCCCGGAAGAAATCTTCTGGCTGCTCTGCACCGGTCAGCTGCCGGACGCCGCCGAAGTGGCCGATCTGCAGGCCGAACTGCATGCCCATGCCGGCGTGCCGGAGTATGTCTGGAAGGTGTTGGAAGCGATGCCCAAGGATTCTCATCCGATGTGCATGCTGGACACCGCCGTTTTGGTTATGGAAGGCGAATCGCAGTTCCGCAAGCGGTACACCGAAGGGATGCGCAAGGAAGATTACTGGGAGCCGACCCTGGCCGACAGTATCCGCATTCTGGCCGTTTTGCCCGAGCTGGCCGGCGGCGTTTATCGCATGCGTTACGGCAAAGGCCCGCGCATTAAATCCGACCAAAAACTCGACTGGAGCGCGGATTACGTGCACATGCTCGGCCTGCCCGATGCGGACGGCAATTTCGCCAAGCTGATGCGGCTGTATCTGACGCTGCACTCCGACCATGAAGGCGGAAACGTCTCCGCTCATACCTGCCACTGCGTCGGCTCCGCCCTGTCGGATCCGTACTACGCGGTCTCGGCCGGTTTGAACGGCCTGGCCGGCCCACTGCACGGTCTGGCCAATCAGGAGTGTCTCGGCTGGGTGCTGGACGTCATGAAGAAGTTCAACGGCGTTCCGTCCAAGAAGGATCTCGAAAAGTTCGCATGGGATACCCTCAATGCCGGTAAGGTCATTCCTGGTTACGGCCACGCCGTCCTGCGGATCACCGACCCACGGTTCGATGCTTTCCTGGCTTTCGGCAAGAAGTATTGCGCCGACGACCCGGTCTATCAAACGGTCGCGCTGGTCTTCGAAGTCGTCCCCGAAGTTCTCAAGCAAGTCCAGAAGATCGCCGACCCGTGGCCGAATGTCGACGCCGGTTCCGGATCTCTGCTGTACAAGTTCGGCTTGCGCGAGTTCGAATATTACACGGTGCTGTTCTCCGTGTCGCGCGCCATGGGCATGCTTTCACAGTTGATCGTG
>JAQVRW010000066.1:4365-11239 GCA_028700875.1 Candidatus Zixiibacteriota bacterium
GCGCCTGGGGCGAGCCGATCGAGCGGCCGAAATCGGTCCCGACCAAGGGGCTCAAGGCCCAGGTTACGAAGTAGTCGTTGTAGCAGCAGTATTTGTAGTTGCTCTTGCAGTACCTTTGATATCTCACGTAAACGGCCGCCCTTGAAGGGCGGCCGTTTTTTTTGATTTTGAAGGGTGGCCTGCCTCTTTAGAGGCAGGGTGACAATACTCGCCGTCGCACTCCGGTTAGGGAATCAATGAACCCATGCATATCCACTTCACCCCACGGCTGAAGCCGTGGGCCACCCGTCCATCTTAACTAAAGGGCCCCCCGGCCTGCGGTACAGCAAAACGTCACCCTATCATGGCAATGATGTCGAACCCCAAAAATATCATCACTTTTTCATACGAACAAGAATACCGGGCAAGTCTTCTATTCCAAAGGCACGCCCAAATTTCAAAAGTGTAGGGCGGATCATGTCATCGATTTCGACATCTGTGCTCTTAATTGTGTCAGGTACCATGAATTCACCGCCCTTATATTGATAAGTCCCCCAAGGATAATTCATTGACCAGCCACTGGGACCATCTATTATATATTCGGGTTTGATGAAATAAAATGCCAATTTGTCAGATTGAGTAGCCCAAAGGCATGATTTGTATGGCCCGTATGACCCGAAGCGGGCAACCATACGTTTCAATAAATTCGCTCCGGTTTTTAAGATCATCGGGATGGATGTCTTAGTATATGCCATCAATCTTTCGCTATATTGAAAATTGACATTTGCATCATAATTAATCACGACTTCGATATAGCCGTTTACGCCTATGAACTTGTGTACGCGGGGGGTTGTCAACTCCCCATCACCTATTCCATCCAATAGAAGTTTTGGCGTGAATTCCGCAATCTGACCTTCCTTAACAGTGGAACCATCACCAAAGAGTATTGCCACCTCTTCATCATTAAAGGCAAAACGGTTGGAAGCAAAATGCGTCGGAATGATAGAATATACCAAGTGGGATTCCGGAGTCATTTGTTTCCGCAATCCATCTTGGCGTCTCTTGAAATACTCATCTGCTCTTTCCATTGCAGACTCCTCGTAAAGAACAATGTCCTTTATCTCCCTTATCCCTATTTCATAATTATTGGTCGAAGAACGCCTATAACATCGGTACGTAGGATTTTCTACGCTACTGTATTTCACCAGATGCGGTTTGTTGCGACTTTCGGGGATACCGATTGCAATAACATGCCCTCCCTTTGCCAGGGAGATTAGGAATATTTCAAGGCCGGCGATTTTGGGATCAATCCATACCTTGCACCACCCGTTGATCTGTTTTTCCCACACTTCGGCATCCGGGATGCCAACAATCTCCGCCGCAACGTCCTTTTCATCTCGAATCCCGATGAAAATGCGTCCGCCCTGCGCGTTTGCCATCGCCGTAATGTCTTTTAATACTTCGTTCTGCCCTTTCAGGTTCGGAGAATCGTACTTCAGTTTAAAATCTAGTGCGATGCTTTCCCGGACTTGGTCTTTCACCAAAGTATGGAGATCGGTTTCTCTTAATTCCCTTAATGGTTTCCCTTCGAAGTCCAATCTTGACTCCTTTCCGAAATCCAAGTATAGCTTCTCGAATAAATCACTATCAATACTAGGACATCAATAGCTAATTAACTATCCGCCGAACAAATGTCAATCTCATTCGACCAATTGATGTCTGTGTGGGAGAATGGCTTGCGGAATTATTTTGGCGATTATCTAGGCGCTGGGCAGGATGATGGTGATCTCGGCGCCGATGGTGGAGGCGGAATTCGCCGCGGAGATTTCGCCGCCGTAATCGGTGATGGTCTTATACGCCAACGCCAACCCCAACCCGGAACCATCGGGACGAGTCGTAAAATACGGTTGGAACACTTTCGGCAAAACATTCGGCGCGAATCCCGGCCCGCTGTCGACGACTTTGATCGTCACTTTCCCGGCCGGTTCCGGCGTGACGGTTATCATAATCTTCCCGCCGTTCGGCATCGCCTGAAGACCATTCTTGAGGAGATTGATGAATACCTGTTGCAAGCGCTGACTGTCGGTACGCACCCGAATCGATTCATGATGCGCATACGTGATGGTAACGCCCTGCGCCTCGGCTTCACCGGATAAAGCCTCAATCGCTTTCCCTATAGGTTCCGCCAAATCGACGATTGTATCTTCAGTCGCGCGTGTTCGGGCCAATTCCAGGAAGCGGGTCAATATTTGATTCAGCCGCGCCGATTCGCTGATGACATTGCCGATAAGCCGGTCATAGTCCTCGCGTTCTTCGGTCGGGGAAAACTCCATCTTCAATCGTTGCGCGGCGATGGAGATAGCATTAAGCGGATTGCGGATTTCGTGCGCCACTCCGGCGGCCATGTCCCCCATCTCCGACATCCGTTCGCGGCGGCGGTTCTCGAACTCGAGCCGTTTCTGGTCGGTGATATCATAGATCAGAATCACCGTTCCCCCGCCGGCGTCGGAGGGCAGGGAGGAAATGCCGATCAACACCGCCCGTTTTTCGCCCGAGGGCGTCACCAGGTGCTGTTCCAGGCTGACCAGCCGTTCCCCGGCGGGAGCATCGCCCGGCCAGTCCAGCGACAGCTTTTGTTTGACGGCCGTAATCGCGCGCCCGACCCATTCGGAGTCGATGCCGGTCAGTTCCGTCAGCGCCCGGTTGACCGCCGTTATTTTGCCCTCGCCGTCGCAGGCCAACACGGCGCTGGAGAGCCGGTCGAAGATCGTCTCGCTCATGGAACGCATCCGGCGGTAACTGCGGTCGAGGATAAAATAATTTTGATTGACCGACACGATCGCGACTACCGCCAGCGTGAGCAGAAACAGGATGACGCCGAAGGTGATGATCTCGTTATTGTATCCGGCGGAGATTTCGTGGTACTCGTCGAGGTCGATGGCGATACGGTATACCCCCGGCGGATACGAAACCGATTCGAACCGGCGGGCGATTTCGAGCACCTCTTCCCCCTCAAACGTCTGCAACCGCCATCCGGTGGTGTCGGTGTTCATCAGGCTGTCGAGAAAAGAATCGCTGGCGATCGAAAGCAACGGCGGCAACTGGCGCGAGGAAAGGATAATCCCTTCGCGGCTCTGCAGGACAATATAGATGATTCCGGTTTGGCCGGAGATATTTTGAATCAGCTCGCCGATGCCGATGGCCTTGCTGATTTGATCGAAATATTGCCCGTCGGCCGCCAGCACGGCGAAACCGCCATCCGGGGGAGCGAAAGCGTAGAGGAAATATTGGATCGGCGGTTCGGTGGTGTCGCCGTAGACCATGACGGAGCGGTACCCGCCGCCGGTGACCCGCATGTCCCAGATTTCGGCAGCTACGGTCGGCGGATATTCGGGAACGTACCCGGCCACCCAGCGGTCGGAGCCGGTGATGGTAATGGAGCTGTCGAGAAAGTCGATCGACAGCAGGCTATTTTCTTCGCAGAACAACTGGAACTGAGCCGGATCGGTGACGCCGTAAAGGCGGGCATCCGCCGCCAGCGCCAGATCGGCGAACCGTTCTTCGGTCAGGTTTTCGAGTAAAAGCCGGGCCTGGATGGCGTTGGTGGACGACAGGGTCAGGCTGGCCGCCAGCGCCTTGCCGTCATCGACCATGATTTTAAGCAGGGATTGCCGCGCTTGACGGATGCCCAGGAAGACCAGCGTGAAAAATACCAAACCTAAAACGGCGATGACCAGGAGCAGATACCTGATCCGAATGGGCGCCAAGAGAGATTGCAGCCGACCTGAATGCATCAGAGTAAGGTAGGCCCGCTTTAATAATGCTGTCAAGAAGTAACTTGGCCGGCGCTGACCGCGGAAGCCTCGCTTTCGACCGCCATGTTCTTGACCGGCAGGGTGACCCGGAAGGTCGTCCCCTGATCCGCCGCCGACTCAAACTCGATCGTTCCGTGGTGCCGGTCCAGAATCTGCTTGACCACCATCAATCCGAAACCGCGACCCCGGCGGCGGCCGGTGTATCGGCCCTTGAATATCATGTCGGGCAGGTCGGCCGGAAGGCCGCAGGCGTTGTCGACAATGCTGATTCGGGCGGCCCGACCATCATCCATCGGTTCGGTGATAATCCGAATGACCCGCTCGGAAGGTTTTTCCCTCAGGGCATCGGCGGCGTTGTTGAGCAGGTTGATCAGCATTTGCTGAATCTGGCTGCTGTCGAAATGGACCAAGGGCAGGTAGCGGGAAAGCGACAGGTCAAACGCCACGCCATCATACCGGTTTTGCGGTTTGAGGAACGCCACCAGGTTTTCAATATTCTGGTTGAGGTCACCCAGTTCGAAGACCGCTTCCTCGTTGCCGTACCCGACCAGCCCTTCCGAGAACCGCTGGATCCGCGCGACCGAATTTTTCAGGACTTCCAGCTTCTTCTCCACCTTGCCCATCTCTCCATTGCCCATCAAGAGAGGGATAAGCTCGACGTTCCCCAAGATGACGGCCAGATAGTTGTTGATTTCGTGGGCCACCTCGCCGGCCATGATTCCCCTGGTCACCATCCGGTCGATGGAGATCATCATCTCCTGAAACCCCTTCGATTCGGTGATGTCCTTGAGAATGAGCAGATAGGCCCGAACGGTGTCGGAGTCCTCCATAATGGGAACCCGGGTGACATATGCGGGGAAGCTTTCGCCGTTGTCCTTGCGGCAAATCATTTCGCCCCCGATGACGGCAGCCGCCTTTTCGTCGGCGGGGAATACTTTTTCCGGGGCATACGGGAAGAAGGTCAGGATATCCCGTCCCTGGGCCTGTTCGGCCGACAGACCGAAGACCTCCGCCGCTGTCCGGCTGAAAATCATGATGGTGCGATTCGGATCGGTGGCCACGATGGCGACCGGCGCGTTTTCGATGACCTGCGCCAGGAAGGCCTCGGATTCAGCCAGGGAGGTATTCGCCTCGGATAACTCATTGAGCGCGTCGGTAAGCTTCTGGTTGACCTCGGTCAGGCTGCAATTGGAATTCAGCAACTGCCGCCGCTGGTCCCATAGCGCGTCCGACATAGTGTTGAACGCGCCGGCCACGCGGCCGATTTCATCGTTGCGGACGTCTTCGATCTTGTACAGCACCTCTCCCTTAATGGTCTTCTCCATACCCAGGATCAGGTGCGACAGCGGTTTGATATATTTGAGAAACGCGAAATTGATGGTCAAGAGCGTAATCAACGTGATGCTCAGAAACAGGACGACAAGGATATAGTTGTAGTGGGTATCATTGCCTATGATCAGATTGGGCAGATACGTGATGGCCAGGACCATGCCGGAGTCGTGTACCTTCCAGGGAATATAAACGGTTTTGACGTCTCCGGCGGCGGTCGCAAACCGCGGCCCGACATAAATACCCTTGGACTCCAGGATCGCGCGATCGGCCTGGGAAATGATCCGGTCGCGGTCGCCGCGATTGACCGTCGACAAATCCCTGACGAACGCCTCCGCCTGCCGCCGATACTCGCCAGTCGCCTGATCCGGAACCAGCACGGCCAACCCGGCCAAGCCCTTCATGTACCGGCCGGATTGACCCAGCAGATCGGTCATGAGGCTGTCGGTCACGGCCGGTGTTTTGTCCGGGGCGGCTTGCTTGATATCATCCAACTGGGCGCGAAAGTAATTGCTGATAAAATCAAAACGGTAACTGACGAGCCGGTCTATTTTACCTTGATTATTTTCGATGCTGACATATGTGACGGCGGCAAATATAAACAATGAGTGCAACAGCACCAAAAAGGAGACGCGATATAGTATTCCCGGAGCCTTCACCTGTCCATCCTCTGTTGTGTACCTACATCCGTTTTCAAAGATATCGACAACAACGGGGATGATCTGAACGGGGAAGATAAAATTCGGGAGTGGCGGAGGGGGGGCCGGTCAAGCATATCGTACGCGTTACCGGCACGCCACTCCCGATTCAATTAGCGCTGCGATAGTCTGTTTCCAAGTTCCTTGGACATATGCTGCAAAATACAGACCATTATGCGCCTTTCGAAGCGACATCCTTAATCCTGCAACTTCACTCATTGTATTCCCATGAACCATGGTTTGTTCCATTGCCATTCGAGCCGAAAGAATAATATTTTCACGCGCAGTTTCTGCGACTTAAGGATACCCCGCATCATGGATATGCAAGCCCCTTGCCATTTTATGCAAAAAGGCCCACCGGTAATCCGGCAAGCCTTTTCGCAAAACGACAGCCATTGATGGCTCTATGGGAATTATCCCTCTATCTTTTCGATCCGATAAACCGCCGCCATGGCCGCGGTGGTGCCGTCGCCGACGGCATTGGTGATCTGGCGCACCAACTGATCCCGGACGTCGCCGCAGGCAAAGATGCCCGGAATGGATGTCTCCATCCTATGATCGGTGATGAGATAACCCCGATCGCTGACCGCGATCTCTTTCGGCAACATGGCGATATTGGGATGGAAGCCGATGAAGACAAACACGGCCCCCACGTCGAGAGTGGACGTTGCCCCGGTTTTTACGTTTTTCAGAGACAGCGAACGAACCTTGGTGTCGCCGTTGACCTTCTCCACCACCGTGTCCCAGATGAACTCCATCTTGGGGTTGGCGAAGGCGCGCTTCTGGATGACCTTCTGGGCGCGGAGCTGGTCGCGCCGATGGATAACGATCACCTTCGATCCGAATTTGGTCAGAAACATCGCCTCTTCCACGGCGGCATCGCCGCCGCCGATCACGGCGATGATTTGTCCCTTGAAAAAGGCCCCGTCGCAGATGGCGCAGTAGGATACGCCCTTGCCGGTAAATTCCTTTTCGCCTGGAACGTTCAGCATGACCGGCGACCCGCCGGTGGAGATGACCATCGCCTTGCCGACATACCTGGTCCCCCCGGCT
>JAQVRW010000433.1 GCA_028700875.1 Candidatus Zixiibacteriota bacterium
GTCGGTAGCGTGGAGAATCCGCAGGTGTTTGTCGTCGATGGAAAGATCGCCAAGTTGCGCGACATTACCCTGGGAGGTATCAGCGGCTTGAATGTCGAGGTCTTGAGCGGGTTGACGACGGAGGACACAGTGGTGGTCAACGGCCAATATAACCTTCGCGATAACGTCGAGGTCGCCATTGTGAAACAAGGAGACCGGCCATGACGATCACGGAACTGTCGATCAAGCGCCCGACGCTGATCATCATCGCCTGCTGCGCCCTGATGGTGCTCGGCGCCTTCAGTTACAATGGACTGAGCTATGAGATGATTCCCAAGATCAGTCCGCCGATCGTGTCGGTGACCACGATTTATCCGGGCGCGTCGCCCGATGAGGTGGAGACATCGGTCACCAAGAAGGTCGAAGACGCCGTGTCCGGCATCGACAAGGTGAAGATCGTGCGTTCGACGTCGATGGAAGGGGTCTCCGCGGTAGCCGTGGAGTTACTGAGCAACGTCGATCTCGATCTGGCTCTCCAGGACGTTCAGCGCAAGGTGCGCGAGGTCGAATACCTGCTTCCGTCGGAGGCGAAGACGCCGACGATTTCCAAGATCGCTCTGGATGAATTGCCGATCCTGCGCATCGGCGCGACCAGCGACCGCCCACCGCGCGACTTCTATACGTTTTTGACCGACCAGATCAAACCCCAGTTGACCAGGATACCGGGCGTGGCCCAAATCGATTTTGTCGGCGGCGAGAAGCGGGAAATCCGCGTCAATCTGGATCGGCAAAAACTCGACAACTATGGTTTGTCGATCGCCCAGGTCGACCAGGTGATCCGGGCCTCGAATCTCGACTTTCCGACCGGCACCGTCAAAGACGCCGACGAACAGTACGTCGTGCGCGTGGCCGGCAAGATCGAGAATCTCGACGTCCTGCGCCGCCTGATTGTCGGGCGGGCCGAATCCGGCGGTGACATTCGCTTGGCGGACGTGGCCGAGATTCAGGACGGGCGGGCCGAGATAACGCAGGCGGCCCGGCTCAATGGTGTCACCGGCGTGGGAATGCTGATTCGGAAACAATCGGACGCCAACGCGGTGGACGTCAGCCGGATGGTAAAGGAAAAGCTGAAAGCATTGGAGACGAGTTACGCCGGGGAGAATTTGCGGTTCACGATCGCCCAGGACGATGCCGAATTCACCATCGCCTCGGCCGACGCGGTCAAGTTCGACCTTTTTGTAGCGATATTCCTGGTGGCCGTCGTAATGCTGCTGTTTCTGCATAGCACGCGCAACTCGCTGATCGTTCTGGTAACGATTCCCGTCTCGCTGATTGCGACCTTCATGGTCCTCAAGGGAATGGGGTACACGCTCAATTTGGTGACCCTGCTGGGCATGTCCACGGTCATCGGTATCGTCGTGGACGACTCGATCATCATCCTGGAAAACATCCATCGGCATCTGGAAATGGGCGAACACCGGCGCAGCGCGGCCAATACGGCCCTCAAGGAAATCACGCTGGCGGCTCTGGGGATAGCACTGGTGATCGTGGTCGTCATGGTCCCGCTCAGTTTTATCCAGAGCACGGTCGGCAACGCCCTGCGACAATTCGCAGTCGTCGTGATTTCCTCGACTCTGTTCAGCCTGGCGGTATCATTCACGTTGACCCCGATGCTGGCCTCCCGCTTCGCGGTGGTCGAGCATCTTTCCGGCAAAACGGCGATCGGGCGGTTTGCGATTTGGTTTGAGGCGCAGTATCGAAAAGCGGCCGAAGCGTACGGCCGTCTTTTGGCCTGGAGTCTTCACCACCGAAAGGCGGTCCTGATCGCCGCCGGATCCGTGTTCGTGGCGGCCGTCGCGCTGATTCCCCTTGGCTTTGTCGGCACCGAGTTCGTCCCCACCACCGACGACGGCAATTTCAACATGACCATCGAGACGTCGCCGGGCACTAAATTCGAAGATCAGAACCGAATCACGCGCGAAGTCGAAGAACAGTTGGCTGATATCCCGGAAGTCCGTTTACTCTTCCCGAACGTCGGGACCTCGAGCGACGTGTTTTCCAGCCAGTCGGCCAACAACATTTCATCGATTCAAATGCAGACGGTCCCCAAGGGGGAACGGAAGAAAACCGCCGATGACCTGCGCCAGGAGGCGCGCCTGGCGGCCGCGCAAGTCCCGGGAGTGCGAGCGCGAATGAACACGCAGATTCTGGGTATGTCCACCGGGGCCCCAATCCAGGTGCTTATCACCGGGAGCAACCGCGATAACGTGACAAAAGCCGGGGATATCGTCCTGGATATCGTGCGTAAGACGCCCGGCGCCGCGGACGTGCGGTTGTCTTCGGAAGTGGGCAAGCCGGAAATGAGAGTGGAAATCGACCGGGATAAGATGGCCCGGCTGGGACTGTCGCTGGCCCAGGTGGGTATGACTCTGCGGGTCGCCCTGACCGGCGACGATGAGACGAAGTTCCGCGACGGAGCGAATCAATACGATATCCGGGTCATGCTGGATCAGTTCGACCGCACCAGGACCGTCGACGTCGGCAGCCTGAGTTTCACCAATGTCGACGGCGAGCAAATTCAGCTCAAGCAGTTCGCCCGCATTTATCGGGCGACCGGGCCCTCCAAGCTGGAGCGATCCGACCGCAACGCCAGCGTCACCGTGAACGCGGAAGTGAGCGGTCGGGGAAGCGGAACGGTGGCCCAGGACATCCGCAATACGCTGAATACCGCGACGCTGCCCGAGGGCGTGGCCTTCACCTTCAAGGGTCACACGGATATGATGAATGAGGCGATCCGCGACCTGGCGATATC
>JAQVRW010000434.1 GCA_028700875.1 Candidatus Zixiibacteriota bacterium
GAAAGCCAAGATGGTCGCCATTGCCGCCTGCATGCGAAAGCTCCTGCTTATCACTCAGGCCATGCTCAAACACCAAACACCCTTTAACCCGGAGCTAAAACCCTTGACCTAAGACACGGTATCTACAAAACTCGTCCATTGCGGCGCCGTCAGATCGTCAGCTGGTCGGCGGGGGAGAACATCCGGCGGACCGCCAGATGGGCGGCCATCACCCCGGTCACCGTCACCGCGGCGGTGATCATGTATCCGACGATCACCTGGATCAGCACGGCTTTCAAGGGCGAGGCCCCGGCCAAGATCATGCCGGTCATGGCCCCCGGAAGCTGGACGATCCCGACGACCTTGAGAAAATTCAACATCTGCATCATGCCGGCCTTGACCGCCTTGGCGAAAAATGGATGTGACGCCTCCCGCCAGTTCTTCCCGAGGGACAACGCCGTTTCCACCGCCGGACGGTTGCCGGTGATATCCGAATAGAGCCGTTCCATCACCAGCGCCGCGCAGTTCATGGAATTGCCGATGGTCATCCCGGCCAGGGGGATGACATATTGCGCCTTCATCTCGATAACGCCGACCGCCAGCATCAATCCCAGCGTCACCACCGACCCGGCCAATATCGAGACGAACGACAGCAGGTAAGCCCGGGGAATATGGACCGCGCGACGGGCGGCGGTGATCGAGGCGACGATGATCATTACGCCCACGGTGGCCAGGACCGCGGCAACGCTTTCCAGTCCGAAAATAAACTCGAGAACATACCCGACCGCCACCAGTTGCGCAAAGGAGAGGAAGATGCCGATGGCCAGCTCTCTTTCGGTTCCCAGTTTCTGCCAGCGGGAGAGGATGATGGCCACCACCATGAGGGAAACGGCGATCGCGACCTGGGTATAGCCGATATCGATCATCGCAGTTCTCCGGCGATGAATTTGCGCGTAATTTCGTGACGCGGATGGGACATCAGTTCCCGCGACGGCCCGGTCTCGATCATCTCGCCGTCGACCATCACCAGCGAGATGCCGTCGAGGTCCAGCGCCTGCCGGAAATTATGCGTCACCATGATAATGGTCAGGCCGAGTTTGCGGTTCAGGGCGATGATCAGGTCTTCGATGGTTCTGGCCGCGCCGGGGTCCAGGGCCGAGGTCGGTTCATCCAGTAAAAGGATTTCCGGTTCCAGCACCAGCGCTCGGGCCAACGCCACCCGTTGCTTTTGTCCGACGGACAGCGTTTCCACGTCCCGGTCCGCCAGTTCCGTTTCCAGTCCGACCAGGTTTAGAAATCGGTAGGAGAAGGTTTCATCGGGTTTTGTCTCCTCCAGGCAGCAATAGGCAAGATTGCTGTTGACCGTCCCCGGAAACAGATAAGGGACTTGGAAGACAAGCGCGATCTTTTTCCTCAGTTTAGTGACCGGATATTGCTCTACAGGTTGGTCATGAAACAGGAGTTGCCCCGAGCTTTTTTCATCGAGCCGGTTGAACAGGCGCAGAAGCGACGTTTTCCCGGAGCCGGAAGGGCCGACGATGGTATACATGCCGCGGCTGTCGAAGGTAAAGGAAAAGGAGTCGATGATTGCCTTAATGCCGGAAGGGGTTGCGACCGAACGCGTCAGGTTGTCGGCCGACAGAATGGCTCCATCCGGCCAGGGAACGATGGTATCCATACGGCGACAATATAGAGATGCTTAAGAGTATCGTCAAATGGATTTGTGGGTGGTCCCTCTCTGTGCCCGGCAGATGTCCACATCTGCCGGGAGCAGTCTTTTTTGGGGGGGGCAGATGTGGACATCTGCCCCGCACTGCAATTTTTATGCGAGGGCCGAGATTGCCACGACCGTCCGCCTTTGGCGGGCGGTCTCGCGATGACGAATTTGATGTTTATTAACACTCCCCAAACTGTAGGGCGCCCGGCGTCAGCGCACGATAAGACGGGCCTGGGCAAGATCAAGTCCACCCACGATGTCTCGAGATACCGCAAAATGTAATGTTTGAGAGGTCGAATCGCGATACCCGCCCATCGGGGATAAGCCGTGAATATAGGAAGCCAGCAGCTTATTCGTCAGGTAATCGTAGACGGCGACTTCATCGGCCGAAAAACGAATGCCGATATGTTCCCCCCGGTAGGTCTCGCGCGGCAAATCCTTGGCGAAAAGCACACTGCGATAGGCGGTCGCGACCGAATCGCCGGCGTCATTTGTAAGCAGGATACCTTCGCGTGCACCCGATGATATGCTGACGGCGAAATGGAAGAAATCCTGAGAATCCCAGATCGAGATATTCACCCTGCCGGTGTCGATCGAAACAGCAGGATTCCCGGTCGGCCTAATGGTATCGGGCATCACGCCGCAAAGGTGGAATCCTTTCCAGGAATCATCAAAGGCCGCGATGATCGACGACCAGGGGAGACCACCGGCATTTGCATATATTGTTTCCACCTGATGGGAGTCCATCGACCGAACCTGATCGGCGGAACCTGACAGCGCTTGATAAAGCTCCAGATACTTGTCATATCCCCATTTTTCGACAAGAAAGCCGGTGAACAAGGCGCTGATCGGGTAGGCGACTTCGGCGCCGACATTCGGGCTATTAAATCCCGCATACGTCAATAAATCATCCATACGGCCGATCTCGTTGGCCATCGTGATATATCCCATATATCTCATGGCGCAGGGAGCTTTGTTCCAACGGCCGCCGAGATATGTCGCCAGACCCTCCTGCATGAGGGGAAGGGAATACAAGGGAAGTTGCCGCAGCCGATAATTGATCAGCAGGTGCGTCAGTTCGTGTTCGTGG
>JAQVRW010000067.1 GCA_028700875.1 Candidatus Zixiibacteriota bacterium
CTCAGGCGGCCTTGGGCGCGAAAGTCCCGGTCAAAACTTTGGCGAAGAAAGTCATGCTGACCATCCCGCCCGGCACGCAACCGGGCACGGTGCTGCGTTTGAAAGGTGTCGGCCTATCGGTCGCCGACCGCACGGGCGACCTGCTGGTGACGATCAACCTCCGCGTCCCAACGACATTGACGGCCCGCCAAAAAGAACTATTGCACGATTTCGAATCAGCGGGGATATAGACTGAGGATACAAACCAAAGGTTGGCGAAAATGGCAGAATGTACTCGATCGATGAAATAGTTGTTGCCAACATGATTTATGAGGCTATTTTGTGACTGGTACCAATACAGCTATTAGCGCGGCCACAAGGAGAATACTATGGGGAATAATGATTTAATTCTTTTAAATACTACACTTGATAATTTGAAAGAGGGTCTCGATGGCACATTCGACGATTCCACCCTTTTCGAGTCCTTTGTATTTGAGCAGGTACTCAAGAACTATGAAATGACTCTTGAAGAATTCGAAGCCGGGAGAACGGATGACCATGATGATGGGGGGATAGATGGCGTCTTTATCCTTGTAGACGGGCAAAATATCAGTGAAGATACGAACATCGCAGAATTTAAGGCAAAAAGCCCTCATGTTGTGCTGTATATCATTCAAGCCAAACAGAATGCGGGTTTTGGCGATAAACCCATCGATAGACTCGTCGCCACCACCGCAGATATCCTATCTCTTGATAAGAACGAGGATGAGTTGGAAAGGGCCTATAATGCTGCGCTCACCAGGCGGACACTTCTTTTTCAGCACGTATTTAAAACGTTGGCCCATAAACACCCGCATGTTTCTGTAGAATTCGTGTACGCATGCAAGGGAGACACAGATGAAATAAACAATAAGGTGAAGCACCGTGGCGAAATACTCAAGCAGGAAGTTGGAAAGCTATTAACAGGAGCTGATATCAATATTAGATTCATTGGGGCCAAAGAACTCGTTGAAATGGCGCGAAAGGAGAAAAGTTATACTTTGCAGCTGCGATTCTTGGAAGCATACCTGAGTCGCGAAAACAACGATTATATAGTTCTTGCTGGCTTGGATGATTACTATCGTTTTGTAATTGACGAGGAAAACAACCTTCGGCGGTACATATTTGAATCCAACGTTCGGGATTATCACGGGTTGAATGTGGACGTGAACAAAGATATTCGCGGCACATTAGAACAATTGGATGCCATGGACTTTTGGTGGTTGAATAACGGTATCACTGTTTTGGCGTCAAAGGCAAGCATTGCTGGGAAAGTGATATCTTTGGATAATGTGCGAATTGTTAACGGGCTTCAAACGACGAATATTCTATACTCATATTTCAAGGAAAGAGGCATTGACGCCGAAAACAACCGGCCCACGAAAAGAGCGGTACTCGTAAGGATCATTGCCACTACTGATAAGTATGCCACAGATAAAATCATAAAAGCGACAAATTTTCAGACAGCAATTCCCGCTGGACAGCTACGCGCTACGGAAACAATTCATCGTAATATTGAAGAGTATTTTCTGGCGAATGATTTGTACTACGATCGGAGGCAAAACTATTATAAAAATATTGGGAAACCGCGTGACAAAATAGTAAGCATAATTTACTTGGCCCAAGCAGTAATGGCCATCGTATTGAAAGAACCCAATAATGCGAGGGCTAGACCGACTTCTTTGATTAAACAGGACGAGGATTACCATAGAGTCTTTGATGAAAACAGAGATCTTAGTACATTCTTATTGTGCGTGCAATTAATGAAAAAGGTAGAGAGGGTGGCGAGAATGCAATACGGCCGTGATGAGTACTACTCTATCTCCAATTATAGATTCCATGCAGGGGTGGCCGCGATAGCTCTATATCTGGGAAAGCGCCTATTCAATGAGAAGGATATTGAGAGGTTGGATATTAACGACATATCCGATATGCATGTGGGTGCCGCTATTGCGCTTACTTTGGAAACGGGCCGGGCATTTATAGATGAAAAGGCATGGAAGCCGGATCGCATTACCAAGTCGAAGGAATTTGTAGGGGCCCTTTTCGCCGCGTTACCCGCGAGCCGAATCGGATAGTTTGTGGCCCACGCCGGCTGCCCCCGGTTTGATTGATCCTCTCCTCCGTATGCCATCCCCAAACTTGTTTGGGGGTGTTTCTTTCGATTGCCCTGTACCTCCCCCCGCAGAATCAACACCACTTTGATGGTGAAAACGAATCCATCCCCTCTAATAGATGAAACCATCGCACTCTATACGTATGCGTATCGAACGCGGCCAAAAGCCGGCTGAACCGCTCGCTTTTCAGCGTGAGAAGAATCGAAAAATGAGTATTGCTTTGTATTACAAAACGGCCAAAAACATCAAAAATGACAAACCGAAACCATTTCCTGGCAATTGCATGCCATCCATGCTATTCCAGCGAAAAATACCCGCTTTTCGGCCACAAATCAGTAGCAGAATGCCATCGATTCGCGCATTGAAGACGGCTCCGATCTCTGACCGCGTCTTGGTCCCAGCCCCATTGGGGGCGGAACAATCTAGCCCGCCCCAACGGGGTGGGCGAATAATTCAAATCGGCCATAGATCGCTCACACCCAAAGCCAAGGGTATTAATGATTGGTGCGTTGGTATGGTGGAATATGCAAAAAATGACAAACCGAAACCATTTCCCGGCAATTACCTGCCATCCATGCTATTCCAGCGAAATATCGCCGTTTTTCGCCCGCGAATCAGTAAAAGAATGCCATCGATTTGTGCGCGGTCCGCCAGCGGCGGATCCCCGTCCGCCGTGAGCGGGCACTTCGTGTTTGGGCAAATAAAAAGGGACGGCCGATCATCGGCCGTCCCGTGGGTGAGGGGCAAGACCATACTCTTAATGCGGCGTACAGTCGGGGCAATCGCCGGAACGGAAGATGTGATTGATCAGGAATATTGCGTCCCCGACATTGTTTTTATAGTCGTTGTTCGGGTCGGCGCACTTGTCTTCAATCGGCCATGGGCCGCCCCGGAAGACGTAACTGACGATATAAACGGCGTCGGCGACATTGACTTTGCCGTCGTCATTGGCATCACCGCAAATCCCGTGACACAGCGGAACGACCCGCATCGTCCCAAATTGATAATGAACCAGGCTCGTGTCGAGGACGCTGTGCGGTTTGATCTCCATCGACGTCGAATCGCCTTCTTCCGGTATGGAGACCTGCACCCAATTGAGACAACTATCTCCCAGCCATTCGGTGCAGTGCCAATAGTCATAGGAGGTGTCGACGATTGTAGTTACGCCGATAAGGACGCCGGTTTGATCGGAAAAGGCCGTCTCGCTCAACATCTCGTTGATCATCAGATGAACGATGCGATCGGGAAGAGTTTCGGGAGTATAAGGGTAGATTTTCATCATCATTCGAAAGAGGAGACCCGGATCGGTACGAGGACCGATGGATGGAATCGCCGGTTCCGGATAATTGTTGGCCATGGCGACGATTTTCATCATATGGGGACTGCCGCCGATGAGACTGGTTGCGACCAGACGCCAGCCGGAGATCAACGACCCGGCCGTGTCGACAACGGGTGCGCCCCTCTCGGTCATGAACTCTATCAGGTCGGGCATATCCAGTTGGAACGCGATGCTGAATCCCGCGACGGAATCGGCGGTGTTGGTCATGAACACGTCCACCCAAACCGCACTGGAATCGGTGGTGACCAACGTATCGGGGATTCGCACCTCCAGCACGGGAGTCGCGATGGCTGGCGCGATCAACAACGCGGCCATGATAATAACCGCGGCCATTGTCGCCGCAATACGGGAAGACTGACTGGTTAAGGACATGGTTCTACCCTCCCCGGGGTATGAGGTGGTAAGGATTCAGTTATTGGCTCCTTAACTATTTCAGTCGCAAGGCTCCTTTCAATGCGATGATGACGGGCGCGGAGTAGTTTGGAATGACAGACCATAGTAAATATAACAACTATGCCATTCGATGCAAGGGGAAAACGCGGCGATGGGTCGGCTTCCGGGATTTCAAAACGACTACTACCGATTCGCGGCCGCACCTTCCCGTCCCGGCCGGTCTGCTTTGGGCCGTCGTGAGCAAAACAAAGCCCGTAGGCCGGACTGGCCGAAACCAGCACGGATATACCGCGGAGCCGTCAGATTTCTTCGGCCAGCTCCAGGAACCGCTTGTACGGTATCGCCGTCCAGCTCTGCGATTCGAAGGCGCCGTTGACCATGCTGATCATAGATACCTTGGCGGCGACTTCCGCATCAGGGGCCTCGTAGATATCGAGGAAGTCATAGGCGCCCAGAAGTGCATAATGGGCGATGAATCTGACCTCCGGGCATTTCTCCTTGACCTGCTCCAGCCAGGCCCGGCCCAGTTTGGCGCGCTTCTTGACTTCCTTGGAAGTCTCCGGCGCCAGTTTGGTCATCAGGATATACGTCGGCATCGATTACCTCCCCACTTTATGGAATTTTCGGAGCGTACGCTAACTCCACAACTCCCCCTCGTCTTCCTATGATACGCCGACAACCCCCTGTTTGTGCGCCCCCTCCGGCCCATACCGGGGTGGGGTTACAAAGCTAGGCTCAGGCCGACCGATACCGGCAGATAATCCAGGTTCCTGTCCGATGCGGACAACTTGGTGTACCGCGCCTCCAGAAAGAAATCGACTCTGGGCATAGCGTTCACCTTGATGCCGCCGCCGATGCAATAGAAGAACTCCGTTTCCGGTTTGATTCCCGCAAGGACGCCATCGAGCATCTCCACCGGCAGGGAGGATGGGAAATCGTATTTGGCGAATCCGCCGCCGATCAAGGCATACGGCCGGACATTGAACACGGGCGCCGCCAGATTGGCCCGGATATCCAGGCCGTATTCGGAAACGGTGAACTTGTCGTCGCCGCCATCCTTGACCGCAAACGAATTGTAGGCGAACCGGGCCGCCGTCTCTATGGACGGCACCGGGCTGAACCCGACGCCAACCAGTCCGTGATAGCCGGTCTTGCCGACATCGCTCAAATCGCTGGAGGGGAAGGAAACACCGCCGCCGCCGTAGAGATTGACGCCCATCTCGGTTTGGGCGACCGCCGTCCCCGCCAGAAGTCCCAGGATCAGGACCGTGGACCACAACTGTGTCATCTTGCACCTCCGTTTTCCAAAAATCTTGCGGCATCGCCATCCATTGCAACCGAAATTTACGCCCTCTGTTTTATTACCGCAACAGGTAATTCCGACGGCGGACGGACGTAGAATCTGCCGGAAAGGTGACCTTTTCGCTTGCGTTCGACGGTCGCATTCGATATTATCCAGATTCCAACCACATATGAGTCGCAGAGGAGTAACCATGTCCGATCAAAGTCAAGCGTACATCGTGTCGGCCTGCCGGAGCGGTATCGGCACGCTTCTTGGAGGTTTATCGCCCTTTCCTGCGCCGAAGCTAGGGGCATTTGCGATCAAGGAGGCGGTCAAACGCGCGGGTGTTGACCCCAATAAGATTGATGAAGTGATCATGGGCCAGGTGGTGCAGGCAGGGGTCGGTCAGGCTCCGGCGCGCCAGGCGGCCATATATGGGGGCGTAACCCCGACGGCGGGCGCCCTGACGATCAATAAAGTGTGCGGTTCGGGTCTGAAAGCGGTCATGCTGGCCACCCAGGCTCTTCGTCTCGGCGACGCCAATTGCGTTATCGCCGGGGGGATGGAATCGATGTCCGGCACGCCGTATGTTCTGCACGGGGCCAAGGCCGGGTTCAAGTTCGGCGACCGGAACCTGCAGGATGCGATGATTCTGGACGGCCTCTGGTGCTCGTTCAAAAACTGGCACATGGGCGGGGCGGCCGAATTGACGGCCAAGAAGTCCAATATCACGCGCGAAGAACAGGACCAGTACGCCTGCAATTCCCACATGAAGGCAGTGGCCGCGCAGAATGCCGGCAAATTCGACAAAGAGATCTTTCCCATCGAGATACCGCAGAAGAAGGGCGACCCGGTCATTTTCAACAAGGACGAATGTCCCCGCGCCAATATCTCGGTCGATTCGCTGGCCAAACTGAGACCGGCGTTCCAGAAAGACGGCACGGTCACGGCCGGCAACGCCCCCGGTCTCAACGACGGCAGCTCGGCGATGGTGATAGTATCCGAGAAATTCATGAAAGAGAACAATCTGAAACCGCTGGCCAGGGTGGTTGACTACGCGATCGCCGGGACAGAACCGGAACTGCTGTTTTACTCGCCGATCTACGCCGTGCAGAAGCTGTGTGATAAGATGGGCGTCAAGCTGGACTATTTCGACCTCATCGAAGCCAACGAGGCCTTCTCGGTGCAGTGTCTGGCCGATGGCAAGGAACTCGGCTGGGACTGGAACCGGGTCAACGTCAATGGCGGAGCGGTGGCGCTGGGGCATCCCATCGGAGCGTCCGGAACCCGGATTTTGACGACCCTTATCTATGCCTTGGCCGATCGGGGCAAGAAGCATGGCATGGCTACCCTTTGTCTGGGCGGCGGCAACGCCGTGGCCCTGGCCGTTGAATTGGTATGACAACATCGAGTAAGGCAAACGGGAGAATGAATATGAACGTTGACGATATCAAACGGATCACCGTTATCGGCGGCGGAACGATGGGTAACGGCATTTGCCACCAATTCGCGCTGTCTGGGTACAAGGTCAATCTGATCGACACCAGCCAGGCCCTCATTGACCGCGCGCTGGAGACTATCAGAAAGAACATGGATCGCCAAGTCAAAAAGGAAGTCATCACGGCGGACCAGATGAAGGCGGCCATGGATAATATCAAGACGGCCACCGATTTGAACACCGCTCGTGATTCCCAACTGGTCATCGAGGCCGTTTATGAAAACCTCGACGTCAAGCTGGACATCTTCCGGCGGTTGGACGCGCCCTGTCCTCCGGAGACTATCCTGGCCTCCAATACGTCATCGCTGCCGATAACGCAACTGGCCGGTATCACACATCGGGCGGACAAGTTCATCGGCATGCATTTTATGAACCCCGTTCCGATGATGAAGCTGGTCGAGTTGATCCGCGGCATTGCCACCTCCGACGAAACGTTCAACACGATAAAGGAACTGGCGATTCGGCTGGGCAAAACCCCGGTCGAGGTCAATGACTATCCCGGTTTTATCGCCAACCGGATTCTCATGCCTATGATCAATGAAGCCGTGTACGCCCTGATGGAAGGGGTGGCTTCGGCGGAGTCGATCGATACGGTCATGAAGCTGGGAATGAACCATCCCATGGGGCCGCTGACGCTGGCCGATTTTATCGGTTTGGATGTTTGCTTGGCGATCATCGAGGTGCTGTACGAAGGATACGGCGATCCCAAGTATCGTCCCTGCCCGCTTCTGCGGAAGATGGTACAGGCCGGATATCTTGGCCGCAAAACCGGCCGCGGATTCTATACATATCAATAAGGAGTCAACCGGATGGATTTCACACTTTCCGAAGACGATCTGTTGATCAAAGAGACGGCCGCGGATTTTGCGGCCAAACGTATTTATCCCAACGCGCAGGAATGGGACGAAGAGGAAAAACTGCCCCAGGATGTTCTGAACGAACTGGCCGAACTGGGGTATTTCGGGATGATGCTTCCCGAAGAATACGGTGGCCTGGGTTTTTCCACGGTGACCTATAACTGCGCCATGGAAGAACTGGCGGCGGCCTCGGCCGGGTTGATGATCACCCTGTCGGTGCATAATTCGCTTTGCTGCGAGTCCATCTACCGTTTCGGGTCCGACGAGCTGAAGAAAAAATACTTGCCCGATATGGCCGCCGGGAAGATTCTCGGGGCATATTGCCTGACGGAGCCGAACGCGGGAACCGATGCCGCGTCGATCAAAACGGCCGCGGTCAAGAAGGGGAATACCTACGTCCTCAACGGTACGAAGGCGTTCGTCACCAATGGCGGGCTGGCCGGGTTGTTCATCGTCTTTGCCGTCACCGATCCATCGAAGGGTCCCAAAGGGATTTCCTGCTTCGCGGTTCCCGCCGGCACGGCAGGGATGACGATCGGCGCCAAGGAAAAGAAGATGGGCATGAAGGCCTCCGATACCCGGGAGGTTTCATTCACCGACGTCGTTGTGCCGGAAGGAAACCGGATCGGCGAGGAGGGAACCGGTTTCAAAACGGCCGTCATCCTGCTCAACAACGGCCGGATCGGCGTGGCCTTTCAAGCGCTGGGGATCGCCCGGTCGGCGATGGCCGAAGCGTTGAAATATTCCAAGGAACGACAGCAATTCGGCCAACCGATCTGCAACTTCCAGGCGATTCAATTCAAACTGGCGGAGATGGCCACCAAGATCGACGCCGGACGGCTTTTGGCCTTCCGGGCCGCGACCATGAAAGACGCCGGCGAGAATGTCGCCATGGAATCCTCGATGGCCAAGTTGTTCTGTTCGCGCGTTTGCAATGAAGTGGTCAATGAAGCGGTGCAGATCCACGGCGGGTATGGCTACATGAAGGAATATGCCGTGGAACGGTACTTCCGCGACGCCCGGGTGACGGAAATCTATGAGGGGACGACCGAGGCGCAGAAGATGGTCATTTCACGTCAACTACTCAAGGATTAACCGTGCTGCTGAAAAAAGAACATCTGGAATTTCGGGACAAGGTGCGGGCGTTCGCGGAGGAGAAGATCGCTCCTCTGGCAGTGACGCTGGATCTCGAACAACGGTTTCCGCATGAGCACCTGAAGCCTCTGGCCGAGATGGGCCTTATGGGGATGGTCGTCCCGGAGCAATACGGCGGCAATCCGGTTGACACCGTCTGCTATTCCATCGCCGTCGAGGAATTGTCGCGGGTGTGCGGTTCGACCGGGATCATGATCGCCGCTCACAACAGCTTGGGATGTTTCCCAATTTTGAAGTTCGGCACCGAGGAGCAGAAGCGGAAATACCTTCCTCGTGGTACGCGCGGGGGTGAACTTCTGGCCTTTGGTTTGACCGAACCGGAAGCCGGTTCCGATGCCGGCGCGACCAAAACGACGGCGGTGCGCAAGGGAGATCACTGGGAGTTGAACGGCACGAAGTGCTTCATCACCTCCGCATCCCACGCTTTCGCCTCGGTCATCACGGCCCGGACCTCGGCCTCCCCCGGTGTCAAGGGGATATCCTCTTTCATCATCGAGAAGGGTTGGCCGGGATTCGAAATCGGCAAAAAGGAAAACAAGATGGGTCTGCGGGGGTCAGACACGGCTTTCATGCATTTTACCGACGTCAAGCTTCCGGTTGAAAACCAGCTCGGCGCCGAAGGCGAGGGATTCAAGCAATTTATGATTACCCTCGACGGCGGCCGGATTTCGATCGGCGCCATGGCGCTGGGGCTGGCCCAGGGAGCGTATGAATGCGCCCTCAAATACGCCGCCGTACATAAGGACGGCGGGGCGCCGTTGGGCGACATGCAGGCGATCCAGTGGAAGCTGGCCGACATGGCCACCGAGGTGGAAGCGGCCCGCTATATGATCTACGGCGCGGCGCTGATGAAGGACGCCGGGGTGAAGTTCACCAAGGAGTCGGCCATGGCCAAGATGTACGCCTCCGAGGTGGGCAACCGCGTCTGCTATCAGGCGATCCAGGTCCTGGGTGAATTCGGATACCAGACCGGTCCTTACCCGGCGGAACGGATGTACCGCGACGTCAAGCTGTGTGAAATCGGCGAAGGAACGTCGGAGGTCCAGCGAATCGTCATCGCCCGTGAGGTCCTGAAATCGGTCATGGGGTGATTGCCGGACTTTTGCGCATCTTTACTCTATCAGGTTGGAGAATCAGTTGAAGGAAACAGGATCGTCGGCTTGGCCGAGGGTTCTGTTTCTATATTGACTGTTTTTGGCCTTGTGTCGACCCGGTTGCGCCATATATAATTGACATGGAGCCCAAAGGGACGGCCGTCGAGCGAAAAATGACGCATATGGAGAAACGGAAAACAATGGTATGAGTGTGAACGTGTACGCCGGGATCGACATCGGGGCCACCAACATCAAGTACGGTCTTGTGGACCGTGAGGGAAACATCCGGTATCGGGATCAGACCACCACTCCCAAAAACGCGCTGGCTGAGGCGCTTTTCGAAAAGATCGTCGTTTGCGGCGAACGGTTGCTGGTTGAAGCCGATGAGTCCGGGGCGACGGTCGGGTATATTGGCGTCGGTTCACCCGGGTCGGTGAATATGACCACCGGCGTGGTCCAGGGGGGATGTCCCAATATGCCCTTATGGGAGGGGTTTCATCTCCGGGATCGGCTGTCGGAACGGCTCAACCTTCCGGTGATGGTGGATAACGACGCCAACTGCGCGGCGGCGGCGGAACATCGTTTCGGCGTCGGCAAAGGGTATGACAATATCATCTGTCTGACAATCGGCACTGGTATCGGCGGGGGGTTGATCATCGGAGGGAAAATTTACCGCGGGGCCAATTTTTCGGCCGGTGAGGTGGGCCATCTGCTGGTGGGCGGGGAGGACGCCGCCGAAAGCAGCCAATTCCTGGAAACACTGGTTTCATCCAAGGCGATTCTCGTCCGCTTGAAGCAACGTTTGACCGGCGACAACACGCCGGTGTTCGATTCGTTGGTGGGCGATGATATGGAGCAATTGACCATAAAGAAGTTGTTTCAAGCGGCCCGCAGGGGTGACCGGGCGGCCGTGGAGGTCATCCAGACCACGGCCCGGATTCTGGGGACCGCCCTGGCCGGTTTGGTCAATGTCTTGAATCCGGAGATAGTCATTTTGGGAGGCGGGATTGCTGAGGGGGGAAAAGAATTTGTCGATATAGTCAGGGACACGATAAAGAACCGGGCGTTGGCGGCCGCAATTGAGGGGCTGGATGTCGTTCCCGCTCGCTTGGGCAACGCCGCGGGGTTCATTGGCGCCGCCTTTCTGGGCGTATCCGAACCGGATGAGTAGTAACCGGCCCGAAACCGCAAAATTGGGGTTGACAAGCGGCCGCCAATCCGTTAATTGCGGGTCTTAAAATGCGATGCCGCCCTAGCTCAGTTGGTAGAGCAACGGACTGAAAATCCGTGTGTCCCCAGTTCGATTCTGGGGGGCGGCATAAAGAAATGATGAGCGCGTAGTAAGCCACCTTAGCTCAGCTGGTAGAGCAGCTGATTCGTAATCAGCA
>JAQVRW010000068.1 GCA_028700875.1 Candidatus Zixiibacteriota bacterium
CGATACCCTGCACTTGACCGATCTGTTGAAATACGAGCTGGTCGTAATCGGGGGGGAGTCGGCCCGCACCGACGATATCGGAAATGATCTGATCTACGGCGGCATCCTCGATACCCTCTGCAGCTATCTGGCCATGGGTGGCAAGATGGTGGTCTTCAGCCGTTGGGGGGAATTGGGCTCGAATCCCGCCCGTCCATTGGATACCGTCTACTGTGAACCGGGGACGCCCAAACAGGGGTATCTGCAATACTTCAACATGGATTACCGGGTGCGGCGCCTCAGCCTGTTCACCCAAACGTTGCTTAACTCGGACCTGATCGGGGCGCATAGCCTTGATCCGGCCTATCCCGAACTGACATGGGATTCACTGGCGACAATCGATCATTCGTCCCCTTGGATCGAAGCCACCGGCATCCCTTGCCCGGTTGTCGCCCACCTTGTCGGGGATGCGGAAGTCCTGTACACGTATGTTTCCCGGGATAACTCGCCTTTGACCCACGGCAAGCCGGTCGCCTGGCGGTATCTCGGCGATGATTACCAGTATGTTTTCTTCGCCGTGCCGTTATCCTTCATGAATCGTACGGAAGGGATCGCGGCCTTGCAGGCGGCGGTCTCCGAGCTGGTTTCATCCGGCCCCGCCGGGACGACGACAATCGAACCGGATACGGTGGATCTTTCCGGCAACCCACCGGCCACGGTTGACATATATCTGGGTGATTTCGTTTCGGGGATGTCGGCCGGTGATGTGGATGTCGCCGGTATTCGAATCAATTCCAGCGTCAGCCCGGCCGGAACGGTGATTATTCCATCGAAGCCGCCTTTCACCGGGGAGGTTTTACAGATCACGGCGCCGACCGATTCCTTTGTAGCCACCTACAGCGACATAACCGATACGGCGAACAAGGGGTACACCGTGTCCTGGACATTTGCAGGGGAGACGAAACGAGATTACGCTCTGGGTCAGGTCGTTTTGATAGGACAGGATTTCAAAGCCGGCGACGCCAATGGAGACGGCAACGTGAATATCGGAGACGCCGTGTACCTGATCAGTTATATTTTCCGGGGAGGGCCGTCCCCGCAACCGTTGGAAGCCGGAGACGCCAACTGCAATCACGCCATCAACGTCGGTGATGCCGTCTATATCGTCAATTACGTCTTCCGAAACGGTCCGGAGCCGTGCTATCCGTAATCGGCGGATTAATCGTGTGGGGAAGTTTTTCGAGGCGGGTTGTAACCGACCGCCGTTAAACGGCGGGTCATATTCCGATCGATAAGGCGGACAAAACGAGGATCGCGGTGCCTGGGAGCCCCCATGCTTCGGGAGGCAAATGACCTAAATCGTCCGCGAGACGCCGGAAGAAATTCCTTGCATTCATCTGCAAACGGTTATATTATACCGACGAACAGGGTTTCTGGACCAGGGATAGTCATCTCAGGGTTTGATTCGGTCCAGACTTTCATGGTATTCTTAATCAAGAGGTTTTGCCGGCGGAGAGCGATTTCCGACGTTAGGACGTTTGTCCGCGGCAGGAAGAGGATGTTCTCAAGATGACGATGGCGCATCTCCGTCGTGAGATGCGTGCCTGATAAAGAAAACAACCCATGTCGGCCGCGAGGCCGCCTTAAGGGTCTTGCCGGATTTCTGCACCTGGTAGGACACTGCGGGATGGGTTGCGTTACTCCTTTCACTGGCTTGCCCGCGAAAGCGGCTACGGCAAGTTGAGTGGAATTTTACACGGACCCCCGGGCAAAAACCCCCCGGGGGTTTTTTAATATCGAATTGTTACGCAAGCGGCGGCAGTTTATCGTGGCGGCGATTTTTCGATTTCCCGGGTCGTGGTCGGGGCCGATTGCCGGCCATAAAAAAAGGGACGGCCGTGAGGTCGTCCCTTCTGTCGGAAATCCGACCGGGAAATTACTTCATGAGAACCATCTTCTTGGTGATGTTCTCGGTTCCGTTAACCGTCAGGCGATAGAGATAGATGCCCGAGGCCACGGTTTGACCGTTCAGGTCCTTACTATCCCAGACAACCGAGAATTCGCCGGTCTCATGGGGTCCGTAAGCCAACGTCCGGATCTTCTCACCCAGAACGTTGAATACAACCAACTCAACCTCGCTCGGTTCGGTGAGGCTGTAGTAGATGGTGGTGGTCGGGTTGAACGGGTTCGGGAAGTTCTGGCTCAGAGTGAAGTTCTTGGGCAGCGCCTCTGCTTCTTCACCCATCGCGACTCCATCATTCGATGAAACCGTTGCGGAAACGCAGTAATCGTCAAAGTCGCAGTTGGATTTGTTGTAACCAACGCCGACCGATCCGGTCCGAGTCCCGAACGCATAGGATTTGACCGTGGTCGTTCCAACCTTGACGGTCGCCGTGCCGCTGGAGGCGACTGTGACGGTTACCGCATACCAGGTGGCGGAGCTGAAAGTATAGCTGGCATAGGCCCGAGTGTAAGATCTGCCGTTGAGGATTTCGCCGATGTTGACCCGATTGCTGACATCGTCGAATTCCGCATAGCGGTAGTTGCTGGAGCTGGTATAGCCGAAGATGATTCTGGCTTTCCGCTGTGATTGTCCGGTATTCATCCGCACATTGCAGGTGATCGTCGCCGTGCTGAATGTCCCGAAAGGCGAGGTCAACCTGGCGTTGGTGGTGTTGGAATTCCCCTTCAGGTAGTAACTCGCGGCCGTCCAGGTACCATAGGCGTTGGCCCAGCCGGTGTAGTTGCCGTCGGCGAAATCATCACAGGAGGCTGTCACGGCCGTGGCCGTGATGTACCCGGTTTTGGTCTCGCTGTCGGAACCATAGGCGTTGGTCGCCGTCAGCACAACAGTGTAGGTTCCCGCCGTCGTGTAGGTATGCGACGGATTCTGTGACGTCGACGTGCCGCCGTCGCCGAAGGTCCAGCTCCAGCTGGTCGGGCTGTTGGTCGAGGCGTCGGTGAAGACGACTGTCAACGGAATCGTACCCGACGTCGGTGTCCCTGAGAAGGCGGCCACCGGCGGATTCGTCGGCGGAGCCGTCACGGTAATGTAACCGGTCTTGGTTTCGCTGTCGGAACCATAGGCGTTGGTCGCGGTCAGGACGACCGTGTACGTACCCGCCGCAGTGTAGGTATGCGACGGATTTTTCAAGGTCGACGTGCCGCCGTCGCCAAATGTCCAAGCCCAGCTGGTCGGGCTGTTGGTCGAGGCATCGGTGAAGGCGACCGCCAGAGGATAGGTACCCGACGTCGGGGTGCCGGAGAACGCGGCTACCGGCGGGTTGCTGCCGATCGACGCCAGCGCGGCATTCGCGTTGACCATGCCGTAGCCGTAGTGCTGATCCCAGCCTGTCGGGCCAAGATCCGTCGCGGTGTTTTGCAGAGCCGCCCGAACGGCATCGGGGGTCATGGAGCCGCCGGCTTTGGAAATCACCAGGGCGGCCACGCCGGCCACGTGCGGACAGGCCATCGACGTGCCTTCGTAGAAGTAGTAACCGAAAGTCCCGTAGTTGACCCCGTCATGCGTCTGCTGCAGGACGCCGTCGACATATCCGTCACCATTCTGATCGACCGTCACATCGCCGCCGGGGGCGCAGATGTCGATGGTCGAGCCGTAGGAGGAGTACGATGGATACGTCTGATCATAACGGATGGCCGAAACGGAAATGCACTGCGTGTAGGAGGCCGGATACTGCGCGGTGGATGTCCCGGCATTGCCCGCGGCGCAGACGATGGTGACACCCGCATTGTAAGCATAGATCACGGCGTTTTGCAAAGCGGTTGAGCCTGAGGCGCCGCCGAGACTCATGTTAATTACCTCGGCGCCGTGATCGGCCGCGTAGGTAATGCCGTTGACGATGGCGGTATAGGTGCCGTTGCCGGAGGCATCAAGAACCTTTATCGGCATGATGCTGCAGTTGTAGGCGATGCCGGCCACGCCGAGGCTGTTGTTGGTGGTCTGGGCGATGGTGCCGGTCACGTGCGTGCCATGGGCGCAGTCATCGTTCGGATGGCTGTCGTTGTTGACGTAGTCGTATCCGGGGACGAAAGTGGTGCCGGCCAGATCCGGCGCCTGCGTGTAGGCCCCGTAGGTTTCATAGGCCACACCGCAGTCGATGACCGCCACGACCACGCCGGGTATCCCGGTCGACTGATCCCAGGCCGCGGGCATGCTGATGAGGGGGAAATGCCACTGGTACACATAGTACGGATCGTTCGGGGTCATGAACGCGTGCGCGATATAGTTCGGTTCGGCGTACTCCACGTCGGGTCGGGCGCTGAAAGCCTTGACCATCTCTTCGACGGTTTTGTCGGCGGGGATGGCGACCTGTTGGATCCCTATGGCCTCGTTGGTCGAAATCACGGAAGCGCCGAGATCGGCCAGGGCGGTACTGGCTTTCGCGAAGCTCACCGTGGGTTTGAACTTGACGATGACTTCGCCCGGGGCGTATTCCTCGGCTGGCGCGCTGAGAGCGGGTTGGCCGACCTGGAAATCTTCTGAAAAGGCGGCGGGGGCGAATAACCCAACTAGCAGAATTGCGGTAAGAAATACTCTCATTGGACTACCCTTTCATCATTTGTGAGGTTCTTTGACTACAATGGGTAATACCTGACAATCACCGGCAATCAATTCATCGATCCTCCTTCCTCTGATCTTAAAGTCCAAGCGACAGGACAACCGCTGTCCTCAATCATGCCGATGATTACCATATGGATTTCGTGAACGGTATCGGGGTTCTAATATGAAACAACAAATACCATTCACTGTTGTTTTCGAATATTCTCCCAACCGACCCTAAACCTGCAAACGGGTGCTCGCATTCGATTGTAGGAAACGTGCCCCCGGTTGTCAATTGAAAAATGCGCCCTGATACAATTCTCTTTGTATCATCCGACCGACCGGGTCCGTACTTCGTTGATTGGCAGGGGAATACGGCGGCCGGGAGGACGGGCCGCCGACAAGCCCGGAGTCCTCTCCGGCTTCTAATGAAACACTCGGATCATGACGACATAAAGAAGAAAAGGGTAAATCCTATCCACGGAGAAGTTATGTCTTTGCTCATGGAAGTCATCGAATGGGTTGACCCGAGCGGGGAGGAGATGATCCATCGCATACCCCAGGAAGGTTCGGCCGATTTCAAACTGGGCGCGCAACTGATCGTCCGCGACAGTCAGATCGCCATCTTCTTCAAAGACGGCCATGCGGCCGATTCCTTTACCACCGGGCGGCATACGCTGTCGACTCTGAACGTCCCGATCCTGACCCGGTTGCTGGCCTTTCCCTATGGTTTCACCTCGCCGTTTCGGGCCGAGGCGTATTTCATCAATCTCAAGGTGTTCACCAGCCTGAAATGGGGCACGAAACACCCGGTCACGTTCAAGGACAACAAACTCGGCCTGATTCGCCTTCGGGGCCACGGCGCCTTCACCATGCGGCTTGACCAGCCGGTGCTCTTCCTCAATTCCATCGTTGGCCGTCAGGCCCGATACACGACCGATGAAATCCAGGATTATCTCCGGGACGTCATCATCGCCCGCATGAACGATCTTTTGGGGGAAAAGCTCGATACCATCCTTGATCTCCCGGCCAGGTACACCGAGTTGGCCGTCGAGTTCAAATCGATCGTCGCCGCCGAATTCACCAAGTACGGCCTGCAGTTGGTCGATTTCTATATCGCCTCGATTACCCCGCCGGACGAGGTGTCGGAAATGATCGATCAGCGTTCCGGCATGGAAGCGGTCGGCAACCTGGACAAGTTCCTTCAATTCCAGATGGCCCGCGGGCTCGGGTCCGCCGGCGGCCCGGCCTCGGCGGGGGCCGGTATCGGCATGGGGGCAGGAGTTGGGTTGATGGTTCCGGGGCTGATGTCCAAAGTCTTCGCGCCCGATCAAAAAGAACTGACCCGTGAGGCTGTGGCCACCATCACTTGTCCGGCCTGCCAGGCGGAGACCCCCGAACAATCGCGATTCTGCTATCGCTGCGGTCATGCCATGGTGAAACAGAATCTTTGCCCGGTCTGTAACCATGAATTGCCCAGCGAGGCCAAATTTTGCCTCAACTGCGGCCATAAGCTTGACGCCAAGGCGATCTGTCCGCACTGTTCGGCCGAATTGATCTCCGGTTCGCGTTTCTGTGGACGATGTGGCAGGAAGGTTACCGATGACGGAAGTCCGGAGGCCTGAGGGCGGTTTTTCCATAGGCATCGCCTGCCCGGGATGCGGGGGAGAGCTGAACCTTCAGGACGACTACTTTTCCCTGACCTGTATCCATTGCGGATCGGTCCTGCGGATAGAAACGCCCGAGACGCCGCCCGTATATATCATTAAAAACCGCAAACAGGATCATGAGGCGCGGTTCCAGATCGACCGGTTTTTGAAAGAAAACGGCCTGCCCCTGGCTCGTTCCGGGTATGCGTTATCCCGGCTTTATGTCCCCTATTGGAAAATCGACGCCATCCGGTTGAAAGTCAGCCGGGCCTTGCCCGCGCCGCCGGTTCCTGATGACGGGCTGTCCGACCGGTATGATCTGGAAAGCGAGCTGTTCGGCTTGGGCGTGACAGGGGCATCGACTTATTCCCGGCCTGCCGGCGAAAGCCGGCCAAGGCAGGTCACGCTGTCGCCGTTTACGGTCACCCAAGCGGCAGGGAATGACGTGGACGGCATTCCATTTTCCATCGGTCTCAGGACGGAATATATCACGATGACTCCTTTCTCCTCGGAAGAGAATGATGACGGCGCGCGGTTCCTGCCGGCAACGGCTTCCTGGTCCGATATCGTTGCCGGGTTGTCCCGGTCGGCGGCGAAACGGGCGATCCTGGAAAGCGGTCTCGGCGGCGTGGAAAAATGGGAGCTTTTCCATCCCGTGGGGAGCCTCATTTATTTCCCGTACTTGGCGGCCGTTGCCGAAACGGGACAAGATCGCCGTCATTTTCTTCTCGACGGTCTCACCGGCCGCGTGGTTCATTCGGAAGAAGGACCCGGTGCGATTGAACAATTGACATCGGCCGAGACGGCTGTACCCGAAGGAGGACGCCTTCGAGTGGTTTTCCATCGGTGCGGCGTCTGCGGGGTCGACCTTCCCGCGACCCGATCATCCGTTTACAGGTGCCATAATTGCGGGACGACGGCATCGTTGGAAACAAACCACATCTTCAGGGGAGGTTTGTAATTGGCCATAACCGCGGAAAACGCATCCGACCGTCTCTTCCCCTTCTGGACGCTGAAGACCACCCCGGAGATGGTTCGACGCCTCGCTTCCCTCCCCGCGGGGTCGGCTGCCGGAGACCGCATTATCATCCCCGGATTCAAGATGGCCAATTTCGAAACGGTGCGGCGGTTGAGCCAACGGATGACGGCCGTTTTTCCGGAATTGACGGTCAGCACTCTCGAGAATGACAAGCGGCGTCTGGCGCCGGTCACCGTGCCCCTGTCGGAAGCGATCGTGTTGGCGGAGATGTCCATCTATTCGGTCCTGACCTCAAACCGCTCCGGCGTGAATCGGGAATCGGCAACGATTCAACCGGAGGATGCCGGTTTGCTCTATGCCCCGTTTCACCGGGACAACTATTTCATGATCGACTCCGTCCTGGGGGCGGTCACATTCGAACAGGGTGCGGTCGATGAACAGACGTCGGCCGAAATCATATAGCGCCGATCAATGACGTTTTTCGGAACGGACCCCATGGCCTTTCGCGCCACGGCCGTCCGGATCGTCGGGGGGCCCGTTTGGAATGGTTGTCGGCTGGTTTGACAGATATTTGGGATAACGATCAGAACCCGTTTTCGACCAAAATTCGTTCGGCGTCTTCCCGGTTGCGGACGACCTTGCTCATCTTGGCCGTGCCGCCGATGGCGAACATCTTCTTCAATTGCGTCTTGGTGATCGGGTTATCGATGATATTTATGGAAATGACCATGCCGCTGTCCCGACACCACCGCAGGTGTTCCCCCACGACCTTGATGATATCCGGGTACGATGATTTCCAGTTCGTCAGGTTGACTATCTTGGCCCATCTCTGACCAATCACCGGGCCAGCGACTTTCACAAACTCCTCGTGATAAGCCTCGGCGGTATCCTTCTTCCATGTTCCGTAAATCTTTTCGTAGACCACTTTCCGATCGAGGTCCAGATCGACGGTAAAATGCATGCTGAATGTCATGGTTGTCCTTTGCCAGCCGCCTGCCGGCCGGCGCTGTCGCGTCGTTCCCGTCTTCATCCCTTTGATGACCAAGCCTGCCGATGCAACGCCATCGGTAGCATTAGTTTTTTCGTGTCGGTGAAGACGTCCCTAATATAGAAATCAGGCGGGCGAAAGCAACAATATATTTTCCCCCCTTCACCGAGGCGGCCCCGGATCCCAGCCGCGGTATTTACCGTAAAGGCTTGCCGCTGGGGCAGAAAAGGTGGAGAAACCATTCGGTTTCCCCGCCTTTTCGCCTTTCGGTCGTTTTCGGCTGGGGATCTCTTCCTATTCCGTCAGAAAGGACTTATCTCCCGGGTGCGCTTAAAGCCGCAACCGGATACCGTGCCGGCTTTATGCCGGCACGGTACCGTATGTCAATTCCGATCTAAAACGCCGTCGGGCTGACCCGATCAGGTCTTAGAGGCCAACTCCGCAAACAGGAGCCGGGCCGCCACGGAAGACGTAGCTGATAATGTACACGGCATCACCCACGTTGATCTTGTTGGCGCCTTGAGGCGTCAGATCGCCGTTGGCGTTGCCTTCGGCCGGACAGACCGGGGCCGGACCGCCACGGAAGACGTAGCTGATGATGTATACGGCGTCGCCCACGTTGACCTTGTTGTCATTGTTGGCGTCGCCGGCCTTGTTGCAGCAGGTCTGGCTCCAAAGGCCGCCGTTCCGGGCCAGATCAACTTGGGCGTTCAGATAGGTCAGGCCGGTCTTTGATGTCGACAGGACCTTGACCACGGTGAACGTGTCGCCCGGAATCAGGTCGTACTGACCAAAGGTCACGACCGTGCTCAAATCGGTAAACTCGGAATCAGGATCAGAGGATGACCACGTGTCAAATCCTTCGGTGGCCAACATCTTCTCGTACATTGCTCCCGGAGGGAACGGAGCCAATATAGTCCACGGACTCGTGGTGTTGTACACGTACGTGGCATTGTCGACCGTGAAGGCGTTCATGAACGTCGTGCCCGGATACGCCGCGATGGCGCCGTACCGATCGTTCGAGTTTTGAGCACACAGATTCTCGAGAGTATCGTTGTACTCGCCGCCGAATTGATAGATCATGTCACGGGTCAAGTCAAAGCCCGATCCGTTGCGCGATCCGGTATCCGACGGGATATCCCAGTCAAGCACTTCACCGACCAAAACGCCGTTGATCGCCGTTTCCGTCAGGTTGAAGAAGCGCAATTTCTGGATAATGAAGCTGCACTTCGACGCGTCCTTGGAAGAATAGTAATCGGCGATGAAGCCGATCGCCGTGTCGGCCGTCGAGTATTCGCAGCTCGCCTTCCAGTAGAAGGAGCTGTCGCCCAGGGTCCACGGGACCATCGGACGCAACCCGAATTCATCCGTAAACGTGTACGAATAGGCCATGTACCGAAGGGTGTCGTCGCCCTTGACGTAGCAGACAATCGGCGAACCATCGTACAAGTAAATATTCGACGTGATATTGACGTTAAAGGTGTCGCAGTCGCCGATGAAGTCCAGAGCATACCCGCCGGCGTTATTCACCATATGACCGTCGTTCCATAGCTTGATCTTTTTGCAAGTCGTCTCCAACACCACCGATTCCGGATAGTAGAAAACGGAGGCGACAGTCATGCAAACGGGAATTTCCCTCGGGCTTCCCGACGCCTGATGGGTGACGGTGATCTTGCCGACCCAAGCCGACGGATCCGGAGCTCCCGCCGGCGCGGTAAAGGTCAGCTGAACATCGACGGTGTTGACCAAACCGGACGAAATCACGCCGCTGGCCGGGACCGGCGTTATCCATCCGGCACCGTCGGTGTAGGACGTGGCAATGCTGAAACTGTTGTCCGCAAGGCCGTTGTTTTCCATCGTCAGGATGATCGTCGTGTCGCCGTCCGGGCTGACCAGCAGCGGCAGGTCGGCATAGCACTCGCCGTAGCCGGTCCCGGCATTGTCGTTATATCCGGGTTCGGCCACCACGTCGCGGCACGGCGTCGCGAACCACATCACCGGGTTGGTCGTCCAAATACCGGACTCGGTCTGGACGCAACCGCCCGCCGATTTGTCGTTGATGTACTCAATGTCCAGGACCTTCGTCCCGGCGGTGATGCCCTCGCAACCGTTGGCGTCGGTGCGGCCGTACCGAGCCATCGAGGCCCAGTAGTCGCTGTTACAGTCGCCGTCGGCGCACAACGGGCTGGGCGAATTGGTCAGGTTCTGAGGTGCATCCCAGTTCATCCCGCTGTTATTGGAGGCGGTCATGTACAACTCGCCGTTCATGACCTTCTTGTTGGCGCTGTAATCGGCGGACGGCTGATCCGCGTTGCCGAACTGCGTGTACAGCACGTACAGTCTGCTGTCGCACTCGGCAATCGACATCTTGGCCGCGTCCGAGCCCCAGGCATACATGGTGCCTGTGCCGCCGGTATCCCATTCCGCCTTCACGACGGTCCGGATGTACGGGACATCCTGCGACCAGTGGAAAATCGCCGATTGACGACGGTACAACGAAGTGGTGTCCGTCCACTTCCGGCACCCCCACACGATGTGCAGGTTTTCGTCGGACGTGATCACGGCCGCCATATCGCAGTAGGCTTTCCATTGGCTGGTGCCCTCGTACTTGGTGATGTTCGCGCCCGGAATGGCGCTCGTCGCCACGGCATGACCGATGGAACCGCTAAGGGCCATAAAGCTGGCGCCCCTGTCGGTAGACAAGGCGTACCAAACGTCGTTTTCGTACTGACCCCATCTGTTGATGTCATTGCCGACATAATCCACCGGCGCGTTCCACACGATCGCCACTTTGCCGGTGGTCTGGGAAGCAGCCAAAATCGGGTTGATATTCATGACGGTATCAACCAGCTTCTGGGACGACCAGGTGCCCGAACCGATGCCGTAGCCGCCGACACGACGATAATAGGATACCGTCTGCGGGTCACCAGTCGCGCCGCCGGTCTCACAGGCCACCAT
>JAQVRW010000435.1 GCA_028700875.1 Candidatus Zixiibacteriota bacterium
CGCAAGACCATCCACCGCCGTCGAGCAAAAGACACGCCGGCCGTTTCCGGCCGGCGTTGTCATCCGATGGACATCCGTTCCCAACGATTACTAGAACTTCTCCGGGCACTTGGAGATGATGTAGAACGGCCTCTCGAGGTCCGGAAGCTGGCGGAGACGGATCCAGTACGCGGACGGATACACGATGAACTTCATGGATGCTCCTCCTGTGTGAGGGTGGAGACGATCGGGCCGAGCCGCTTCATCCACTGAAAAGACCCGGCCGCTTTTCGATGTCGGGGAAACGTCGGTTGCACGAAACCAGGTGTATAACGGATGTCGATCAACCGGAGGCGCGTCACCCGGACAATCTGATGACAGCATACGACCGCCCCGCCGGTTTGTCAAGCCGGCAGGCGATCCGGACCGATTTTGCATTTTCCGGTGAACCTTTGGGGTCGAACTGACGATATAGTAATAGCTTGACAGGGATGTTCAACAATCTCCATATTGGATCCTAACAAGGGACCGTGAATGGAATTCGATCGTTCAATCTTCAAAGCCTATGATATCCGGGGAATCGTTCCGGACCAATTGACCGCCGAGGTCGCCTATCGTATCGGCAACGCCCTCGCTGGATATCTGAAACCGCAAGCGATCGCCGTGGGGCGGGACATGCGGGTATCCTCCCAAATGCTGTTCGAGGCCCTGGCCGCCGGCATCATGGACCGGGGCGTGGATGTGGTCGATCTCGGAATGGTGTCGACCGACGCCCTTTATTTCGCCGTCGGCAAGTACGGCTACGACGGCGGCGTCATGATCACCGCCTCGCACAATCCCCCGGAGTACAACGGGTTCAAAGTATGCCGTCGCGAGGCGGCGCCGCTGTCCGGCTCGGAGGGGTTGGATGTCATCGCCGATGATATCGCCGCCGACCGGGTGGAAAAATCATCCCGTTCCGGCTCCATCGCCCGCCGCGATATCTCGGCCGACTTCGTCGCGCACGTGCTGTCGTTCATCGACCCTACCGTGATCAAACCGTTCAATCTGGCTATCGATGCCGGCAACGGCATGGCCGGCCTTATTCTGCCCCCGGTTTTCGACAAGCTTCCCTGCAAAGTGACCCCGTTGTATTATACCCCGGATGGGACTTTCCCCAATCATGCCCCCAATCCTATCGAGGCCAAGAACCTGGTAGCCCTGCAGGCGGCGATGAAGAAGACAAACGCCGATCTGGGGGCGGCTTTCGACGGCGATGCCGACCGGATGTTTCTATTGGATCGTCACGGCGTCGCGCTTGGCGGCGACATGGTGACCGCCCTGGTGGCCGAAAATATCCTTTCCCGTCATCCCGGCGAAACCATTCTCTATAACCTCATCTGCAGCCGGGCCGTCCCGGAACTGATCAAGCGCCGCGGCGGCACGGCCGTCCGCACCCGTGTCGGCCACGCCATCATCAAACCCCTGATGAAGAAATATAATGCCATCTTCGGCGGCGAACATTCCGGGCATTTCTATTTCCGCGAAAACTGGTTCGCCGATTCCGGGTTGATCGCGCTTCTGGTCTGCCTGGAACTTTTGTCCAAAGCCGGCCGGGAACTGCATGATATCCTTAAAGAAATCGATCCCTACGTCCGCTCCGGCGAAATCAACAGCCGGGTAGCCGACAGCGAAAAGAAAATAGAGGAAGTCGCGGCCGCCTTTGCCGACGGCGAGGCCGACCGCGTCGACGGCTTGACCGTGCAGTACCGCGACTGGTGGTTCAACCTGCGGCCCTCTAACACTGAACCGCTCTTGCGCTTGAACGTCGAGGCCGACAATCGCGGCTTGCTGGATGAAAAAGTCAAAAAACTCCTCGAAGTGATCAGGTCGTGATATGACGGATCGCGTGCGCATACTGGTCGTGGATGATGATCCCTACTTGCTGGACCTGCTGACCGAAACGCTCAAGACCATCGGGTATGAAGCTTGCGGGGCCTCCGACGCCACCCAGGCGCTGGAGTTGCTGCAAAAAACCGCCGTCCAACTGGTCATCACCGATATCAAGATGCCCGGCATGAACGGACTCGAACTGGCCAAACGGATACGGCAGGAATATCCCCACCTGCCGGTCATCTTCATTTCCGGCGTCTTTACTTCCAGCATCCTGAAGACGATCGACAAGGAACCGTATCTAACCAAGCCTTTCCGGATCAGCCAGATGGAAGAGATGATCGCGCGGGTGGTCGCCCCGAAGACCGGGGAAAAATCCGCCCCAACCCAGACGGTGCTGGTCGTGGATGACGACGAAAGCTTCCGGGTCATGTTGACCGAGACGTTGAAAATCTCCGGCTACTCGGTTCGCAGCGCCACCGACGGTGAGGCGGCGGTGAAGATGTTGCGGGACGGGGGAATCGCGGCGGTGATCACGGATATCAAGATGCCGGGGATGGATGGGATCACGCTGGCCCGTCACGTGCGCCAGAATTATCCCGGCCTGCCGGTTATTCTGGTCACCGCGTACCTGTCCAGTCAGGAGCAGAAGGACGGATCGGAGGTGGCCGATGGCTTCCTGATGAAACCGTTCCGGATCGAAAGCATCACCGCGCTCCTGGAAGACCTCCGCGACAGCCACACCCCCCTATCCCACAGATCATCGGCGGCCGGCTCTCTGGTTAACTTCCTCTCCAGGGTCGAAACCCTTGCTTGCAGAGCAGCGTTTGACGCTCTGAGATCCTGTATATCCTTGCGCAATTCTTCTATCTCCCGGCTGAACTCACTCACCGGAAGGGT
>JAQVRW010000069.1 GCA_028700875.1 Candidatus Zixiibacteriota bacterium
TCCCCGGAATAACCGTCAATCAGGCTTTCAGCCCGACCTCCGCCCCCAGTTCCGGCAGTTACGCCGCATCCAGCAGTTTCGTGGCCATTTCCAATATATCGGCTTCGGCCTCGGTCATGACGGCTGATTTCGCGGTATCACTTACGGCGGGTAACGAGGATGACCTCGATGAGGAGCAGGCGCTGCCTGACCTGTGGTTGGAGCAAAATTTCCCCAATCCGTTCAACCCGGTGACTATGATTTCCTATACCCTCGGAAAGCCCGGCGAGGCGACCATCGCTGTATACAACATCTGTGGCGAACGCGTGACCGACCTGGTCGCGGGATATCATAACGCCGGTTCCTATACCGCATCATGGAACGGCGTTAACGCCGAAGGTGAATCAGTCGCCAGTGGGGTCTATTTCTACGAATTGATCACTGACGACGGGACTCAGGTGCGGAAAATGGTCTTCCTCAAGTAAACGAGGCGTTGGGGCGCCCGAATGAATCCCCTTCCCGTCTCCCCCACGGGAACGTTTTGCCTCCCCTCGCGAGAAGCCCCGGCCGGACGGTCGGGGCTTCACTCATTTGGGAGATACAGTTGGTCGGTCGTGACACCATCCATGGTCACGGTTGAATCCCGACCCAACCCCTTTTTGTCCCGTTTGCGTTGCATGTAGCACGACTTGCACAGTTTGGGATCTTCGTTGTACCCCTTCTCGGCAAAGTACTCCTGAGCCGCGATGGTAAACACGAATTCCTCTTTGCAATCGCCGCATATCAGGACTTTAGTTTGATAACCAGCATCCATGATACCCCTCTCCGGTCGATCAGGTTACATCCCTGTACCATTCTTCCCTTCTCGAACCGATTAGACTAGAAAAATCCTTCTTGCCAATTGATAGATAATTGTGTTAAAACTTTCTGTCAATAAACAATTTAGATATTACCGACTATCTGATAATTCGCCGGAAGGGTCCGGCGGGGCGATGACGATTTCGGGAAATGGAAAGACCGAAAAGCGCGGTTTTAATTACGAGCGGCACACGGTTTCGGGCCTCCCCTGAATATATAGGTGACGATATACACCGCGTCGGCCACGTTGATTTTCCCGTCGCAGTTGGCGTCCCCGCTCGGCAAAACCGGGATCGGGACGGGTCCTCCTCTGAAGATATAACCGATGATATACGTGGCATCGCCGACATTGACCTTCCGATCCTGATTGCAGTCGCCGTACCCATACAACGTGCAACTGAGGACATAATCGCCGCCGCTGACATTCGGAGACACCACCGTTGGTACCGCCGTTACGCGGGTATAGTCCTCAATGAATGGCAGGTAAATATCGATCGGATTGCCCAGGAATGAATTCTTAGTAATCAAAGTACCATCACCGCCATCCCGGATAATGCCGGTCATGGCCCAGCTGACGAATTCAGCGCCTTTGAGATGGAGCGAAAGGATCCCCCGGGCGGAGGTATCGACGGCAAACTCAATATAGTTGCAGGCCAATCCCTCCGGTTTATTGACCGGGGTCACCGAATCCTGAACCAACGTCGTAAACGTGAGATCAACGTCGGCCGCCGGATACATGGAGGCGTCGGGGAAATATTCCCCCGGCACGGCTCTGTACCCGGTGAAATAATTCCAGTAGGCGAACTCAGGAAAAACTCCCACGGTAGTGGCGCCGTACACGGCCAGACCGGAATCGATGGCTTCCAGGTCCTGTCGAAATCGGCAATATTCCCAGATTCCACGAATGACCGGCGAACCGAATTTCAAATCCAAAAACAGGGGCCAGACAAAGGCGCCGTACATGTGATAACCCTCGGTGGACTGCAGGTTGGTCTCCGGTTCATAGAAAAAGTACGGTAAATAGTTGTAGTTGTCGTCGACCTCGGGAAACACGATATCTTCCATTCGGGTGGCGCAGGCTTCCATCCACCACAAGCTTTCGTAGCGATCGTAGGCCAGTTCGACGGCATGGAACAACTCATGCGCACAGGTTACCTTCTGGGCGCCGATGGAGTCGCCGGCCGGGTCATAATTGGGCAGAAAACCATAAAAATTGCGGTGGATGAGCATGAAACTGGAATAATCGCTCCAGGTGCTGTCGCCGGCCGATTCCGGCAACGTCGCGCCATAACCCGATATCGCCAACAGATAGATGTCGTACCTATCGTCCCCACCCCCCCCATGGTCGCTCGGCGGAGGGTAATAACCCAAATGCACGACATAGCTCAACCAGGAGCTGTCGGCGTATTGAGCGGTCCGTTCTACATAGTCGGGGATACCATCCAGATCGTCGTCCTGCGCGGGAACCGCCTCCGGCCCAGTGGTGTCATAATGGATCTTAAAAAACCCGGCAGGAGAATCATACGCCGCCTGCGTTCCGGGACGCGACAGGTATTGGGCCAAGGCCAATTGCTGTTCCGGGGAGAATTCGTCATAATGATCGAGGACGTCCTGGATGAGCCCGGTGCCGGATTTCAGGACTTCGGATTGGTCCGCCTTGGTCGAAGTCGCCAACGGCGGAGGCGTAAAGAAGATATTCATCTCCTCGACCAACATCTGGTTCCGGTCGATCTGTCCGGCCTGGTAAGCCGCTTCCACGGCCTCAAAAATGCCGGGGCGATCCGACCCGGCAACCGAGGCCGGGATGGCGAATAGAAGAATCGACGCCGCTGCGACGACCAAGGGGATGTAACGTCCTGTCATTCCAACCCTCATATTTAACCCGGCAGGTACGGTTCGACGGGTATATTCCTAGCCGCTAGGTAAGGTACTACGGTCGGCCAAAGTGTCAAGTCCAATTATTGAACACCGTTTGTTACTATAGCCTTATACGCCGCTTTGTCCGTCCCACGTGGTCTAAAAATATTGATCCGTCCCGGCCGATATCTGCCAGCGTCCGCGATTTAAAGCATAGGCCAGATCGATCCGTACGACTTCGGCGTTCGTCGCCCGATTGACCCCGAGACGTAGGCCTCCCCCGACCGCCGACCGGGTCCGTCCCAAAACAAACGGGGCGTCTTTCGCCCATATGTTTCCTATATCGGCAAAGACCGCCGCGCCGATACCGACCGACATGATTTCCATATCGGTGAAGAACCGGTTTTCCAGGTTTACAACGATCCGCGAATCCCCCCCGCCGAAATAAAGGGGGTACCCGCGAAGACCCCGGTCTTCGTCCTGGTACAGCGTTTGCCCCCCACGCCGCAACCGATCGAACAGGTAATCGACAGCCCCCACCAGCGTTTGATTAGGCCGATACTGCCAGTAGGTTTTCCCATAACCGTTGACAATTGTCCGAACGGTCCTGTTTTCCGAGCGCCATTGTTGCCCGGAAACGCCGATTATCATAAGGATATCGTTGCGGGCGGCCGAGTATTGCGGGTTTAGGTGCAAGTACCAGTATCGCTTCATATGCAACGGTATGGTGAATCCGACGCTCACCCGAGCATCCAAACCGAGGTTGAAGTCCTCCGGTTGTTGGAACCGGTTCAGGCGACGGTATTCGGCAAAATGAATCTGTTGAAGCCGTATCGTCCCCTGAAGGTAATGATACACGGAGTCGACCCCGGGCGGGGGAACCAGCCGGTCCACCGTTTCCGGTGGCAGGAAGACGGAATCGTTGTATTTTCTCCCCAAATCGTTGATCGACGTGTAGCCATGAAGAAACATGAAATAATATTTAAGCCGATCTCCCCCGATTCGATATTGAACGAACTCCTGGATGTTGTCCAATTTCAACCGGTCGCGGGCGGCCAGGGTCTCATCCAGATAATAATCCAATCTTTTCTTGACCCGAGCGCAGCTGATTTCCCAACCCCAGCGACTGCTGAGAGAATAGAGCGGACGCCCCAGGGTAAACAGGAGCCGTCCCAACCGAGGGTCATCCGAATAGCCAAATCCGGCGGCCAGGTTGGAACTCCACATCCGCGCATCTTTGACCTCCACCTGATAAAAGGTCCGTTCTTCCTCCAGAAAAAACAACTCGTGGGCCATGTAGATTCCGAGACCGAGGAAATTATTTTCGGTCAGGCTGATTTCGAGGCGGTTCCGGCCGCCGCTGCGGCCGGGGGAAATCCCGGCGCTGGTGGTCCACTTGTCGGACGTGGTCACGACCATGATGTTTTCGCCCCGGGCGCCTTTTTTCAAACGGATGTCGCTCTTGAATAGGTACTTCAGCCCGCGGAGATTCCGCATCGATTCGGCGACCAGCGCGGTGTCATAATGCTCCCCCTTTTGCAACAGGAGTTCCCGCCGCACTTTCGCCTTGCGCGTAACGACATGGGTATGGTTGGCCAGACGAAACAACAAGTTATTGTAACGTGGATTCGACAGGTCGAAGACATTTTCCGGGTTTATTTCCACGGAGTCGATGGTGAAGCCCGGAGGATCGGCCGGAACGGTGGGATCGCCGGAATCGGTTGCCCCCCGGACCGGCGCGACCAGCCATATCAGCACGGCCGCCCCCAGGACCGGGGCCTTCCAAAAACGGATATGTCCGCAACAATGCCTGTGCATGCCTAACCGACGGGGTATTCCTCCGGCTTCAAGTATAACTCATTATGACCGATAATATCAAAGATAAATACGAAGGCGAGGTGTATGGCCGGTGAAACCCCAAAACGTATCGGAGATTTGCTCTTAGCGCGAGGGTATGTCTCCGATGATCAGATCAAGTCGGCCCTGTCGATTCAGCAAAAAACGGGGAAGAAACTAGGTAATATCCTGGTCGACGTCGGCATTATCAACGAAGAACAGTTGGTGGAAGTCATCTCCGAACGATTGAAAATCCCCAAACTGAACCTCTCTTCCCTGGTTATCAATCCCAACGTCATCGCAGTCATTCCCGTCGAAGTGGCCAAGAAGTACAGGGTTCTCCCGGTCCTCAAGATCGGCAACAACCTGACTGTCGCCATGGTGGATCCGCTGGACGCCATCGCCCTCGAAGAGATCAAGTATCTCTCCAAATGCGTCGTCAAGCGGGCCGTCGCCGGAGAAAAAGCGCTGAAAGAAGCCATTGACCAATACTACTCCGTGGCCGACTCGGTTCGGGGTCTTATCAGCAACGACAAAGAGGACCCCGGAGGGCATGATACCCCGGTTGAATCGCGTTTTGGAGACATCCTGACGGCCGACAGCACGGTCGTGCGCCTGGTCAACCTGATTCTGTCGCGGGCGGTTCAGGACGGCGCTTCCGATATCCATCTGGAACCGGATGAAACGCAGTTGCGGATTCGCTATAGGGTCAACGGAGTCATGCGGGAAGAAGCCGCCCCGCCCAAGAAATTGCAAGCCGAAATCATCTCCCGCATAAAGATCGCGGCCGATCTGGACGTCTCCGAAAAACGCCTTCCCCAGGACGGCCGCATGGCCGTAACCGTCGATACTCAAAGCGTGGACCTGCGGGTCTCCACCCTGCCTACCATCCACGGCGAAAAGATCGTCGTCCGTATTCTGGATAAACGGCACCTCAAGACCGGCCTGCCTGAATTGGGGATGGCCTCCCCGGTATTGGAGCGCTGGCGCCGCCATATCCGCCGGCCGGAAGGTTTGATCCTTATTTCCGGCCCGACGTCATCGGGCAAAACATCCACCCTTTACGCTTCCCTGCAAGAAATCAACAGCGTCGAGAAGAATATCATTACCGTGGAAGACCCGGTGGAATATTCCCTGCCGATTATCAATCAGGTGCAGATAAACGAAAAGGCGGGACTGTCTTTCGCCTCCGCATTGCGGTCGATGCTGCGGCAAAATCCTGACATCATCATGATCGGAGAAATCCGGGACACCGAGACGGCCGCCATCGCGGTTCGGGCTTCATTGACCGGACATCTGGTCTTGTCGACCATCCATACCAACGACAGCATCGCGGCGGTGACCCGCCTGATCGACATGGGCATTGAATTGTATATGGTCGCCTCCGCCCTCGAAGGGGTACTGGCCCAGCGGTTGGTCCGCACTATTTGCCCGGAATGTCGGGAAATCGCCACCCTTCCCGCGGCCCTGTTGAACCGAATCCGTCCATCCGAGACAGAGGCGCCGGCAACTTTCTATCACGGCGCCGGATGTATGAAATGCCGAGGTACGGGATACGCCGGAATGACCGCAGTGTATGAGCTGTTTGAGGTCAACGATCAGATCCGCGAGATGATCCTGGCCCGCCGGCCGGAAAGCATCCTGCGAAGCGAGGCCGCCCGATACGGGTACCGTCCTTTGTTCGAAACGGGTCTGCAATTAGCCATGGCCGGAATCACCAGCCTGGATGAGGTCATGCGCGTGACCAGTCCCGTCCTGCCGCAGGATGATGCGGCCGTGGTCGTGTCGGTCGATGAACTGCCATGAGACAGGTATGGACATATAAAGCCCGCAATCAATCCGGTCAGCCGATCACCGGCGAGATCGAGGGGGAAACCCGGGAACAGGTGATCGAGGTCATCTCCGAACAAGGTCTTATCCCGACTGTCATAAAACGTCGCCCGGAGAGGATCTCTCTCACGGCGATTTTTGGTAATTTCGGCTCGGCCAATCGCGAAAAGCTGATCATTTTCACGAAAGAGTTGAAAACCCTCTACCGGGCCGGTATTCCCTTGCTCCGCGCCTTGACCATCATCGAACGAAGCGGGCAAAATCTGGGGTTGACCGACGAACTGGCCGGAATCAAAAGCGATCTTCAGGCCGGTCTTTCGCTTTCCAAGGCGCTCGCCCGATACCCCAAGAAGTTCCCCCGGATCTATGTCAACTCCGTTGCGGCGGGAGAAGCCTCCGGAACAATGGACGAAGTCTTGGACCAGTTGGCCGCTTTGATAGAGAAGGAACTGGCTCTGTCGCGGCAGATCAAATCGGCTGTCCGCTACCCGGCCATGGTCATCGGCGCCATCGCCTGCGCCGTGGTCATCCTGATGACATTCGTCATTCCCCGCTTTGCCGACATCTATGGCCGGTATGGGGCCGCCCTGCCTTTGCCGACCCAGATCGTAATTGGGACCAGCAGGTTTTTCGCCGCCTATTGGTATCTATTTACGGCCCTGTTGATCATCCTAGCCGTGGTTCTGAAAAAGCACGTGGCGACCGAAAGAGGACGCCTTTTCTGGGATGGCATGTTGATGAAGATCCCGATTGTCGGTGATTTGATTATCAAGGCCAATACCGCTCGATTCGCTTCCATGCTCAAAATCCTGTTCCGAAGCGGAGTACCGATGGTGTCCTGTCTGGAGATCATGAGAGAAACCATCTCCAACAAGGTCATCTCCGGAGAAATCGGTCTCATGGCCAAATCGTTCGAAAGGGGTCAGGAAATCGGACACGATCGCGCCCAGTACCGCTATTTCCCGGCCATGGCTCTGGAAATGTTCAAAGTCGGCCTGGAATCAGGTTCAGTGGAAACGGTCATGGAGGAACTGGCGGAACACTATGAATTGGAGCTTCAATATAAGTCCCGACATCTGACCGAGCTTCTGGAGCCGCTCCTGACCCTGGTGATCGGTTGTTTGGTCCTTGTCCTCGCCCTCGCTATCTTCTTGCCAATGTGGAACTTAATTCAAATTTTCCGTTAATTCCCGGTTAAATTCGCGGCGGGAAATCCGATATACCGTACATATGAGCCTACGATGAAACATATGGAGTTTTGTAATACATCCTACAGGAGGTTTTTGTCTATGAGAATCAGCAGAAACTCAGGCTTTACGCTGATCGAGTTGGTCATTATCATCGTTGTTCTTGGGATTTTGGCCGCGATCGCCGTCCCGAAGTATCAGGACATCACATCCGATGCCCGGGAGGCGTCCTGCCGAAACGCCCTCGGGGCGCTCCGCTCGGGAGTAACCATCTGGTATGCCAACGCGGCGGTTAAGACCGGCGCGGCCACCTGGCCCCCAATCGACAGCCTGCGGAAAACCGACGCCGTCATGGCGCAGTCGATCCCAGGCAACCCCTATTGCGCCAAAACGGCGGCTCCCGATAGCATCGTTACCGGCATGACCAAAGGAGTGGTGGTTGGCGCCCGCGGCGGATGGGCATACAACCCGACTACCGGCGAAATCTGGCCGAACACGAACACTGTCGGTGAGAACAGCTGGTAAGAGTCGGCGCCCGGTGCCTATGACCGATAGAGGATTCACCCTGATCGAACTGGTCATGATTATCGTCGTGCTGGGGATACTGGCGGCAATCGCCGTCCCCCGCATGGGCGGACTGACCGAAAGTTCCCGGGTAACCGCCACCAATGCCGAGATGGCCATGCTGAAACGGGCCATCGTCGGCAATCCCCAAGTGTCCGGTGGCGGGCAATATCTCGATGTTGGTTTCGAGGGAAATGTCGGCTCTCCTCCGACCCGATTGGAGGATCTTGCCGTCAAACCGGATTCCCTTTCCGCCTACAATTCGTTTACCCGCCTGGGATGGAATGGACCATACATTGATTCCTCCGGAAGCAGTTACCTGGTCGATGCCTGGAATGCCCCGTACCGTTATGATCCCGCCACCCGGACGATCGCTTCCGTCGGTGGCTCCGATACGCTGATTGTGGCCTTTTGAACGATGGTTGCCCGGCTTATGAAGTACGTTGCGTTGGACAAAATATCCGCCTGCGGAATCGAACCGGTGCAGAGTGGTTTCCGGCGACTTCTTGGGCCGATGTCCGGTCTTTGGAACCGTCATCGACTCGGCCTGGTGATCACCGAAGACTGGGCGCGGTTGGCGCTTGTCCGCCATCAAGTTGGATCACCGCAACTGGTCGATACCCAGATGATTCCATTCGACCGCGCGGATGCGGAGAATTGGCCCTCTCGAATAGCCAAGTCGGTTACCTTAATTCACGACTATCTGCACCAACGCAAACTCCCCCGCATCCCGGTCAACGTGGCGCTGTTGGGACACGATATAGGATTCCGACGCCTGATCCTTCCCGCCATGCCCGCCAATGAAATGGCCGCCGCGGTGCGTTGGGAAGGGAACAAACTGTTTCCCTTCGACCTAGCCGACTGTATGGTCCATCACGAGATCGCGCGCCGCATGAAACGGGATAAGGCCGACTTTGCCGCGATCAATGTCGTTGCGGCCGGGCATCAGATTATTGAAGCCTTATACGGTCAATGTCAGGCAATGGGCGTGGTCCTCGGTCAGGTCAATATCCTGCCCTGTTTTCTGAGCCGCCTGCTGGCAGCCGAATCGTCCATCGACCGCCAAGCATGTCACCTGATTTTGTACCTCGATGACGATCATAGTCTGGGCGTGTTTGTCGTCGATGGTCATCTCGAATTCTATCAGGAATTCGCCGTCCAACCGGTGGGAGGATTGGTCGGAACCGCTTCGATCGATAATATCTCCCTCCTGGGCGATGAGTTGATTTCGTTTTTGGACCTGTACCATGCCCAGGAACGCGATCACACCGTCCAGTTCATTATCCTGTGCGGCAAGTACGCGGGCGATCCGCGGACGGCCGCCTTTCTGGCCGAGACGACCGGCCTTCCCTGCCGTCCGGCGACGGGAACGATGACTGCCGATTCCACCGACGCGGCGGCGGCAACGTCCTCCGAGTCGATCGCGGCATTGCTCACCGCGCTGGCTCCGAACCATATCCATCCATTGGCGCCGCCGGCATATCACTACCGGCAAGAACAACGGATGTTTCGCCAACGGACGGCGGTTGCCGCCGTCGTTACCCTCGTCGGCCTGGCCGCCTGGCAATATGCCACGTACAGCACGGCGTCGAGCTTAACGCATCGACTGGAAACAACCCGGATCGAAAAGATCGAATTCGAAAACTCGCCGGCCTACCGCACTTTCCTGACCCTCAGCCAAAGCATCCGACCGGATCAATCGGGGTCGCGGGCGCAGACAACTGTCGTCGATTCCCGATATCGGGCCTTGCTCAAGGAAATTTCTCTGATAACGCCGTCGAGTCTCACCCTGTCTGCTTTGGGTATTCGTTCGGAAGAAGGTCGGCGGGTGGCGCAACTTGATGGCCAAATCCGCTTGAACGACTTTTCTCCGGAAATCGTTCTGGCCCGGTATGTCGAGACTTTGGGCAATTCACCGTTTTTCGACAGCGTGACAGTCATCTCGCACCAAAAGCAACGGGATGGAGAAGGCTCCATCCTGAACTTCCAGCTTATGATGGATGTCCGGGCATGAAGAAGACGGCGATAGCCTCGGCGGTCCTGGTGGCGACGCTCTTTTGCGCCGTATATTTCGGCTCAGAACGGCCGGCGCACCATCGTATCCAGACGCTTAGGGCCGAACTTACGGCCGAAGAAACCCAGGTAGAACAGTACCGGCGCGACCTAGTTCTGCTGCAAACGCTGATCACCCAGCATAAGGTCGATTCCGCAATTGCCTCTCCGAGCCGGACCGCCCCGGCCGCGATTGACCACATCTCGGCCTTGTATCGTCTGTTGGATTCGCTGGGGCAGGGGGAAGGACTCCAAGTCGAGGAAATCACGCCGTCGATCGAGGAAACCGTGCGGTATTTCGCCGGAGGAGGCGACGGTTCGGGAAGCCAAATCGTTCCGATTCAGATGACGATTCGCGGCCGATATCGCTGCCTGGCGGACCTGGTCGCGGCCGTGGAGACAAACCCCTATTGGGATCATTTTCTATCGATGCAAGTGGCCGGGGTACCGGAACTGGCTCCGGATTGCCGTCTGACGATATCCTTTGCCGCGGACTTGAATTGCACCCGGGAGACAACCGGCAATGAATGAAACCTGGCGCAAGAGATGTATTTTCGGTCTGCTGGTGGTGACTGTCATCTGGGGTTACTTTGCCCTGATCGCTCCCAAGGACGAAACTACGCTCGTCACGCCACCCGAAGCGGCCGTGACCACTCCGGTCCAACCGGTGGCAATCGCCAAACCGGAGATTTCCGATAGTCTCATAGCCATCTATCGGCTCTCGGTATGGGGCAATGATCCGTTCTATCGCGATCCGAGTCCCGTGATTGCCGATCCGACGAAGAATGTCCCCGCTCTTCATCTTCTCGGAATCCTGTACCGCCAGACCGGGGCGCAAGCCTTGATCAACGGCCGTATCGCCAAGGAAGGTGATATCGTGGACGGCTATCGTATCGTATCCATAAACCGCGAAAAC